>NZ_JBSFUU010000013.1:0-159513 GCF_053591955.1 Streptomyces sp. NPDC002845
AGCCCACCGCCCTGCGCATACCGCATACCTCCGGCATACCGCAACAATCATGAAACGTCAGATCCCCACCCGCCATAGCGAGTTCAACCTCAGTACATCTACTTCGTATTCCTCTGCGCGATCTCCGTCTTCGGCTCCGCCCGCAGCACCGCCGCGCACCTCACCCGCCCCCTCTGGTGGGATCCCATCCGGCGCGCAATCCATGACTTCATCGACCCCGAGGAAGCCGCCGCACTCCCACCGACCGGTCCTACCCGCAGCCAGTGGAACTACTTCTTCCAGCGCCACCTCAAAGCAGCCGGAGACGCCGTACGCGACATCAGCCGGGGCAAATGGATTGAACAGGCCGTCGCCCAAGGAATGCTCGCCGTCAACCCGCGAGGCAGCTGGATCTACCCAGCCCGCGAACAAGTCCTCCACGGCGACGCAACCGTCGCTACTCCACCGTCCGACCACACCATGCTGGAAGAACCTGACAAAAAGACCGGCGAAATCCGCCGGCACCGCGTAGACCCCGACGCCCACCACACGACAGAGGGTGGCGGCCGCCCGGTCTACGGAAACAAATTCCTCTCCATCGCTGTCCGGGCCGCGAACATCCCACACAGCCGCGCCATCCTCGCCCTGGAATCCGTACGCCACAAAGCGCGCAAACACGACCCCCACCGAGAAGACGAAGGGAAAGCCGCAGTGCGACTGGTCAAGGAAATCCTCGCCAAGGCACCCGGCGTACGCGCCATCACCTACGACAAGGCCCTGCGCGGAGTCCACCGCGCACCGCTCATCGCCGAAGGACTCGTCGTCTTCACCGGGCAGCACAGCGGCCTCGTACCCCAGCCACTCCAGAAGCACAAATGTGAAGAGGGTCGCCCCGACCACGACCTCTACGCCGCCGCCGGCCGAGTCTGCGAGCGCCACATCACCGTAGAAGGCGAAACCCTCTACACGCCCCTTCCGGTCCGCGAGCTTGAATTCCGCAAAGGCGCACAGGCCCGCTTCTACCAGCGTCTGGAAATCCCCTGCCCGCACGGACCCCACACCGCCCGTATCCGCGTCGACGAGACCAAGGAAGACCGGGAAATCGACCCCTCCACCAAACGAAAGCGATTCAATCGCACCGAACACCTGCGTCAAATCGCACCCGAAACTCCGGCAGGGCGGCGCCTCAAAGGATTCCGGCAGGACAGTGAGTCCCAGCATTCCCGGCTTGACCAGTCATATCCACACGAACGCGTCCCCGCATACGGCGCAAAGGCGGCCCTCCTCATCTACATCGGCTATGCCTGGGTGAGCAACTCCGTCGCCCGCTGCGTCGCGCGCATCACCGGACGCCACGCCGCCTGACACACAGCCGGGGCTCGGCCTCAACACTCCACCAAGACCCTGTTGCGGCCGAGCCCCGCCCGCCCGACCTCCTGCCCGACCAGGGCAGTCGGCCTCACCGTCCAACAGTCACCTGCCACCACCAGGCCACCCGCTACACTGGCGGCGGTGGCGCAGCCCTCGCAGGCCGCGCTGCCGCAGACCTGTCGGGATCCAGCAGAATGACATTCGTCCAGCTCCGGGCGAATTTCAGACACATTTTCCGACAGATCCCGGCCTTCGTAGCTCAGGGGATAGAGCACCGCTCTCCTAAAGCGGGTGTCGCAGGTTCGAATCCTGCCGGGGGCACAACGCGTTACCGCTCTGACCTGGGGTTTATCCCTCAGGGAGGCGCTTCAGTCGGCCTCGGACTCCTCGTCCGGGGCCGTTTGCGTGAGCGGTGCGTGAGCGGACGGAGAGTTGATCTCCGAAATTCCTCCCAACGGATCAGCATCATCCGGCACAGACTCCGGGCCGGGATGCTCCGCGTCGTCCGGCTCTGCCGTCGCTTCGGGGGCGGTGTTTTCGGAGGTGGCGCGGGCGCGTGGGACGAGCCGGGCTGCGGCCTCGGCGATCGCCAGGTCCGCCTCGGGAAGCAGGCTCGTGTACGTGTCGGCCGTGATGGTGATCGAGGAGTGGCCGAGCATCTCCTGGATGTCCTTCAGGTCGGCCCCGGCCGCGTGGGCGAGGGTCGCGGCACCGTGGCGGAGGTCGTGGAGCCGGACATGCCGGTGGAGGACCGTGCCGCCGACACCTGGGAGCCCTTGATCATCGTCGCCGACCTCGCCGCCTGTCCCTGGCCCCGCCGTGCCCGCGAGGCGTGTGCGGAGATGGTGGCCGCGGAGATCGAGGCCGAGGAGGACCAGCCCGGCGAGGCCCGGATCCTCGCCGACATCCGCAGGGTCTTCGTCGCACAGCGCGAGGTCGACAGCCTCTCCACCGACGAACTGCTGAAGCGCGCGGGTTCCTGGAATCCTGAGCGTTGTTAAGCCGGAACCTGCATGTCAGCTGATGGCTGTGGTGGTCCCGCGCGCGGGTTCGCCGTGGTTGACGGAATCTGGCTTCCCGAGCGTTCGCCGTGCCGCATCCGACTGGCTAGGAGCTCTCTTTCGGATCACTTGGTGGAGGTTCGATCTCAGGGCCTGCTGGCGCCGGCGGAACTGCTGCCTGCGACGATGCGCTGGTGAGCTATGACCTTGCGGTGTGGGACGGCGACCGTCCACTCGATGACGACCAAGCGGGCTCGACCTACGACGAGCTCTACGAGCGCTACTTGGAGTCGGATAAGAGCAAGTGCTGGCCCGCAGGGTCTAGGTGGGCCGTGCCGTCGAGGCAGGCCACGGCGTAGCCCGGTGGTCGCGAGGCCGCCTACGCGGGCAGCGCGCCGCTCTGTGCCGCCTTGCGGTGGCGTGCGGTCAGGCGGGAGCCGGACTCGCGGCGGGCGGCGCGGCGCAGCAGGGGGACCGCGAGGAGGAACCCGAGGACGGCCCAGGCGGTCAGGACCAGGGCGACCATGGGCAGTTCCCAGGAGCCGGCCGCCTCGGCGGTCCGTGCGGCGTCCGGCAGCAGCGCCGAACGCAGGCCCTGTGCCATCCACTTGAGCGGGAAGACGGAGGCCACCTGCTGGACCGGCACGGGCAGCGAGGTGATCGGAAACACCACTCCGGAGGTGATCAGCAGCCCCATGGTGGGCAGCATGATCAACGCCAGCGCCTCGCGCGGGTTGGGCAGCACGGCGCCTATGGCCGCGCCCAGCGGTACGACGGCGAGCAGCCCGAGCGTGGTGACCCACGCCAGCGTCAGCCAGCCGCCCGGCCCGCGCGGCAGTGGCCCGTCCACCAGCAGCGCCCCGGCCGCCAGGAGCAGGGCCAGGGTGCCGACCGCCATGACGACCACCAGCAGGCACTTGGCGACGAGGTAGGCCGGTATCCCGCCGGGCGTGGCGCGCAGCCGCAGCAGGGCGCCCTCCTCCCGCTCGGTCACGAGGATCTGCGGGAGGTAGATCAGCCCGACCTGGAACAGCAGATAGGCGGCGAAGCCCGCCAGCACCAGATGCGTCATCGAGGTCCGGGTGCCTGGCACGTCGTCGCTGATGTAGGCGGCGACGAGCAACGCGACGACCACGTTGGTCAGATGGCCGGACATCTCCTTGCCATTGCGTAGGAGGTGCCGCAGCTCGATTCCGCCGCGCTGGAGCCCGGCACGCCAGCTGTTCGTCCTGTTCGTCATGTGTGCTTCCCTCATGCGGCCGGTGCCTCCTCGTCCGCGTCTCTGTCCGTGCCGTCGGCCCCATCCGTGCCGTCGGCCTCCCGGTGCACCATGTGCAGATAGGTGTCCTCCAGCGTCGGGCGGCGGACCTCCAGGTCGGCGATCGGGCCGGCCGCGTGCCGGTGGAGTTCCCAGACCAGCTGGGAGGGGTCCTCGGTGCGTTCGCGGCGGGGCGTCCCGTCGGCGGCGGTCCAGCGGACCTCGGCCTGGGCGGCGGCTCGCCGGGCCAGTTCCGCGGGTGTGCCACAGGCTCGGATCCGGCCGCCGACCAGCATGGCGATCCGGTCGGCGAGCCGCTCGGCCTCCGCCAGGTCGTGGGTGGTGAGCAGGACGGTGACGCCCTCGTCGCGGGCCAGCCGTTCGACCAGGACGTGGAACTCGTGCCGCGCCTGCGGGTCGAAGCCGGTGGTCGGCTCGTCCAGGAAGAGGAGTTCGGGGCGGCCGACGGTGCCGAGCGCGACGTCGAGGCGCCGGCGCTGGCCGCCGGACAGCCGGTCCACCTGCCGGCCGGCCTGGTCGGTGAGGCCGACCAGGGCCAGCAGTTCGGCCGGGTCGCGCGGGTCGGGGTAGTAGGTCGCGAAGTGCGTCAGCAGCTCGGCGACCCGCCAGCGGCGGTGGTCGCGCCAGGACTGCAGGACCAGACCGATCCGTGCTCTCCACGCGTCGCCGCCCCGCTCGGGATCCATACCGAGGACGCTCACCTCCCCGCCGGAACGCCGGCGGAAGCCCTCCAGGATCTCGACCGTTGTCGTCTTCCCGGCGCCGTTGGGCCCGAGCAGCGCGAAGACCTCGCCGCGGTGGATGTCCAGATCGACGCCGCGCAGGACGTCGACATCGCCGTACACCATGGTCAGATCGCGTACCTGGATCACGGGCTGGACGTCGGTGCGCCCGAACGTCGTCATCGGCCCGCCTCCGCGTGGGGCTGCTGTTGTGCCGCCCCGGTCGCGGGTCCGGCGCCGTCGACGATGGCCCGGAGTGCCGCCACATGTCCCTCGAAGGCGGTGCGACCGCGGTCCGTCAGCCGTACCCTGGTGCGCCGCTTGCGGCCGCCGCCCTCCTTCTGGGTCTCCAGGTATCCGGCCCCCTCCAAGGTGTGCAGCTGCTTGGAGAGCGCGGAGTCGCTGAGCGAGAGGCTGTCGCGGACAAACGCGAAGTCCGCCCACTCGGTGGCGGCGAGCAGCGCGACCACCGACAGTCGGGTGGCTGGGTGGATCAGCTCGTCGAAGCCGGCGGGGGTGCTCATCGGCCCGCCTCCTCGTCGGCCGCCGGTTCGCCGCCGCTCCGCACCGAGTCGGCCGCCCAGCGGTTGGCGGGACCGAGGGAGAGCAGGTTCACGGCCACCGCGGCCGTGGCCTGGATGGGGCCGGCGTAGATCGGCTCCAGTGACTCGGTCAGGTGGCTGGCCAGCACGACAGTCCCGGCGACCAGCACCGCCGCCGCACCGAACGCGGCCCACGTACGCCCGGGGCAGCGAGTGTGGTGCAGTTGCATCCGGCTCCTGCGGCTGCTCATCACGATCAGCACGCCCAACAGGCCGGCGTAGGCGGCCATGAACAGTCCGACACCCCACAGGGGCAGGTCCATGCCCACGCCGGCAAGGAACACCCACATGAGCGCGGCCATGCCGTAGGTCATGCCGCGCCCGCCGGACACGGAGCGCTCGAACTCGTCGTACACCCGCTCCTGCGGCACTCGGATGCGCTGGAGATCCTTCCATGCCCGTTCGGCATCCACCGGCATGCTCACGGCCATCGCCCTCCCGTCCCCGATTACTTTCCTACCAGGAAAGTTACTCTTGGCTTTCCTGATAGGCAAGTCGTAGGTTTGCCGGTACTGGGAGCCGGGAGCCGCGCCGGTTACGACGGTCAGGCCACGGTCACCAGCCGCTCGTCCCGCCGCTCCCGCGGCACGAAGCGCACCCGCGGATGCCCGTGGTTCCAGCCCACCGACAGCCGCAGGCCCCCCACCCGCGCCAGGGCCAGGCCGATCGCGACGGCCGCGGTCGCCGCGATCGCGCCGCCGACCGCCAGGCCCGCCCGGACGCCGTACGCGTCGGTGATCCAGCCCGCGATCGGCGCGCCCAGGGGTGCGCCGCCCATGAACACCATCATGTACAGGGCCCCTAGCTGCGGTATCGGGCTCAGGGCGGGCCTGCTACCTGGGCAGTTTCGCGGTTCGCTCCGGGTAGGCGGTGCCGACGTAACGCATGGCGGTCTGTTCGGTGATGCCGAAGAGCCTCATGAGCTTGAGCGGGTCGCCGGTGGCGAAGGCTTCGTCGAGGATGCGGTCCTGGCGCAGTCTGTCGAGGGTCAGGCCCTTGGGCAGGACTTGTTGCAGGGTGTTTCTGTGCACGGCCGGATGGTCCGGGTCGAGTGCGGTTTTCTGGCTGACCAGCAGGTGGGGGTTGGCGGAGGCGGGCCAGCGTTGGTGGCGGTAGGTCAGCCAGTCGGCGGTGAGGCGGTGGGTGAGTTCTTCCAGGTAGAGGGTGTGCCGCAGTAGACCGCGGCGCAGTTCGAGGGTCCCTCGGGCGAGGTTGAGGTCGGCGGTGCGCGCGGTGCGGATCTCGGTGGTGGGGACGGCGTGGATGGCGGCCAGGGCGATGGTGAGCCGCGCGAATGGGGTCGCGGTGTGGTCGAGTAGGCCGGCCAGCAAGTCGGAGGGAACCGGTCGTGGGGTGCTTGTCAGTTCGCCCACGGCCAAGTGACGGGCGGGGTCGTGGAAGATCAGCCGCTTCCGTTTGAGAGCCCGGAACAGGCTGCGTAGCGAGGTGGCGAGTTGTCGTCGGGTAGTCCCGGCCAGGTGTTCCAGGGCGTCTTGGAGGTGGTCCGGGGTGTTTTCTCGAAGGGTCGTCATGCCGGCCGCCGTCCACGCGGTGAGGGTCGGTTGGAGGGTGGTCAGGTAACGGCGGATGCCATACCAGCTGCGCGGCTCGTTCTCACGGGGGCCTTGGCCGCGCAATACGTCCGCCCATGCGCGGACCTCGTCGGCGACGCGTTGCGGCAGTGCCTGGAGTGCGGTTTCGATCCAGGCCAGGTCGCTGTCCTGGTGGAGCTCGGGGTCGTCGACGAGCAGGCCACGGGCGCGCAGGAACTGGCAGACGGGCTTGGCCGCGAGGTGCGTGTCCAGCCGGGCCAGGTCCTGGACGTCGCGCTCGTGGACGGCGTTCTCGACGCCGAGCCAGTACCCCAGGATAGTGAGGGTGCGGATGTTCTTGCGGAAGCCGGACGTCTGCTGGTTCCGGCGAAGTTCGGCGAAGTCCTCCACCAGCGCGGCGGCCGCGTCGGTCAGAGGCAGTTCACCCGGCGGCCAGCTCCGCAGCCGGGCCAGCACCGGCAACCAGTTACGGCGCATGGTGAACAGGATCTCCTGCCCCGGGCAGACGGTCGCCGCAGGCGGTACGTCCGCAGGCATCGGCGGGAGTTTGTCGTCCTGGAGCGGCATGGTCCGCCTGTCGGCGCCGACGGGCAGGTCGATCGCTGGCTGCGTGGCTGCCACGGCGGTCGGCCGCATCTGGTCGGCTTCGTGATGGGGGTGGCAGGTGCGGCAGTGGTCGGCACGCAGCGGCAAGCCGTCCCGGCGGCAGCGCGTACAGTCCCCAGGCCGTTGTCGCTCCCGCCAATACCGGCAGGGGTCGCAGAGGAATCCAGCGCACCGCCTCCCGGGCATCCAGGCTTGGCAGTCGCTGCACCGGCGCGGTGCGAACCATGAGTTCCGGACTGGGTCGACATCGGGGGGCTGAGGTTGGCCGACCTGAGAGAGGTGTTGGGGTTGAGGCGCGGCCAGCAGGCCGGCGCGTAGCAGGACCAGGCAGACCGTGTCACCGTTCGTCGGCAGGTCCCGCAACAACGTCTCGGGCGCCGTCGTGAAGCCGTCCGCCTCGCGCACGGCCAGAGCGAGGCGGACCATCTTGGCGGCCAGGTAGTACCAGGCCCTGGTCAAGCCTCGCTCGGCCGTCAACGCCTCCAGCACTGGTTGGGCCTGGTCCCAGCCGGAGACCGTCCGGGTGGCGAGAGCGCGGACCGTGGCGTCGGTGAGGGTGCGCGGCAGCGTGAACAGGGGAAGCTGGCCCCACATCTGCGGCTCCAGTACCGCGCACCGGCTGGCTCTTTGCACTGCTGACTCAGCGTGCGTCTCCACCTGGCGTTCACCCCACGCCCGGCACTCTCGCCGCGCACGATCTTGCGGGCCTGCGTCGCGTAGTGGCGGTAGGTGCCGATCGTGAGCTGAAGGGCACGCGGCCGTGCCCCGGGGACGGCCAGCGCCCATTCTGCGTCGTCCTCGACCCGGATGGCTTGAAGGCAGGACATGCACAGTCCCTCGCTGTTGAGGTGGGCCTCGTGTCGGCATCGCGGGCACACCCCGCGTGCCGGGTGATCGTATTTCCAGTGCTCGCAGCCGCCGCAGATCCGGCGCCCGTACAGCACTGACCAGCTCAGGCACATCTCGCAACTGCGGGCACGCCCCGTCTTCTTCGCCATGCCTGTTCCTCAGCTCGGCGACAGTGAACGCGGCCCGCCGCCGTGGCGGGTACGGGGGACGGGCCTCACCGGCCCCGGCTCCCGCCCCTCGGCGCCGACCGCCAGCTGGCCGGAATCCTGGGCGGCCTGTGCGCCGGCGACTGGCTCGGCCTGGAGCAGGTCGGCGACCGTGCAGTCGAGCGCCGCGCACATCAGGTCCAGGTCGTCCAGGCGAACCGTGACCGGCTTGCCGCCCCACAGCGCGGCAACCTTGCTCAGCGACGGGTTGAACCCCACCTGCTGGAACGCGGCCAGCACCTCGGTCGGTCGCCATAGGTCCCGTTGGGCGGCGACCATCCGCAGATTCCACTTCACCGCAGGTTCCCCTTGTCCATCACCAGTCGTTGGGCCGCCCGGGCACTGGCGGCCAGATTCGCGTGCTCCGGTTCGGCGTGCGCGGTCGCCATGTACCGAAGTGTCGTGGTGGCCCAGGCGTGTCCGAGGACCTTTTGCACCTCCCACAACGTCATCCCCCGCTCGTAGTTGTGGGTCGCGCAGGCGTGACGCAACAGGTGCGGGAACAGGTCGGTGACCGGCCCAGTCAGATAGGTACCGGCCGCGTTGTGCAGAACCCGACGGAACGTCGAGGGAACGATCGCCGGGGCGATCGGCAGATTCAGCGCCGCGACCGCAGTGGGCTTGCGCTCCGACGGCCACAGCGGCGCCTTCGGGTGCTCGGCGTCGTCGCCGAACTCGCCGCGAATCTCCTCGATGTACCACCACAGGAGGGCCCGGCCCTCCTGGAACATGTACGCCTCACGCGGCCGGGGCCCCGAACCGCCGGCCCCCTTGCCGAGTACGACGAAGCGGCCCCACTGGCCGTGCTCCCAGTGCAGGTCGCCCATGCACACCCCGCACAGCTCGTTGGCCCGGACTCCGGACAGGTACGCGATCTTCGTCATCACGTAGTCGCGGCCGGCAACCAGGTACTTCCGGGCACCTGACAGGTCCTCGCGCCAGCGGCCGAAGAAGTCCCGCATCGCCGTCTGCGAGGGCGGGACACGCAAGCCGAAGTCGCCGCGGTGCCGGGGCCGGTTGAACGGGTCGATCGGCGACTCGACGGCGTGGCCGAAGCGACGCATGATCTCGCCGGCATAGCGCTGTTCGAGGAACGCGAAGTAGGCGTCGATCTTGTTGATCTTGCCGCGTAGGGTCGACGGTGCCCGCTTGCCCGCACCGGCGAAGTACCGGTCGACCTCCCGGGATGAGAGCCGCCACGGCACCGTGCCGTAGAACTCGCAGACCTCGATCACCGGCTTGATCAGCCCGTCGAGTGTCGTCGGTGCCAGGCCGACCGCGTCCCTCGCCCACTGGTACTCGGACAGCGTGTCGAGGAAGAAGCTCTCCTCGTCGTGCTCCGAGATGCGGGCCTGGCGTCGCCGCTGAAGTGTGACGACGTCCGCGAGGCCGGACTCCACCGACACCGCGGCCGGATCCACCGGCACGGCCGGCTCTGGCCCGGGGCGCACGAGCGTCAGCACGCGACTTTCGAAATCTGACACGAAGCCGCAGATTACGGCGATCACTCGCAGAATCTGCGAATTACTGCTGAGATCTCACACCAACGAGTGAACGACCCACACAGAGCGATCTACCAGCTGAGATGCGGATTCACGGCCACCGGATGACCTCCGGGAACCCGCGCGTACTCCAATAGTACGGAACACGTCGTCGCCATCGTGGACGACGTGGACGCCATCGACGCGGTAATGGTCGGGCGCCTCGTCCGTCACCATCCCGACCTTGCCCCGCTGGGGACGAACGTCAACTTCGTCCAGTCCGCCGGCAGCCAGGCGTTGAAGATCCGCACCTACGAACGCGGCGTCGAAGCGGAAACCCTGTCGTGCGGAAGCGGGGCAGTCGCAGCCGTCATCGTCGCCACCATGCGTGGACTCGTCAGCACGACGTGCCGTCACCGTCCACAACCGCTCCGGTGAGCCGCTCACGGTCCGGCCTCATGACGACCGACCGAACCGAACTCAGTGGGTCGGCGGGCCGGTCACCAACATCTTCGAAGGGGTACTCGCATGACTCTCTTCCTCAGCCCCAGCTCGGACCTCGTGCAAAAGGCCGCCGAGGAACTTCGACAGTGGGGGCAGAGCCGCCAGGGCCTCGGCGTCGCCCTCATCTACGGGCCGGTGTCCGCCGAGGACAGGCTCTACCACGCGAAGTGCCCCGTCGAGCAGCGGTCCGTCACCGCCCTGGCCGAGGCGCTGGAGGAGATCGGCGCCCGCTGGAAGGTGCTGGACCCGTGCGAACCGGACTTCATCATGGATCTGGTCGGGTACGACGTGGCGCTCTCCAACCTGCACGGCCCCTACGGCGAGGACGGCCGGTTGCAGGGGCTGCTCGACTACCTGCGCGTCCCCTACTGCGGCAGCGGAGGAGGGGCATCCGCGGTGGCCGCAGACAAGATCCTCTGCAAGCGGGTGATGCTGACCCTCGGCGTCCCTACCCCCGGCTGGGAGGTCTGGACCGGCGGACCAGCTAACTGGAACGGGCGCCCGGTGATGGTCAAGCCGCCCTTCGGCGGGTCCAGCGTGGGCATGAGCCTCGTACGCGATCCGGCGGACTTCCCTGGTGCCCTGGCGGACGCTGCCGGCGGCGAGAGCGCGGCCGTGCTCGTCGAGGAGTACATGACCGGCACGCCGCTGACCGTGGGGCTGCTGGAGCTGCCAGGCGGCTCGGTCGTCGTCTTCCCGCCGCTTGCCACCGAGGCCGCCGAGGCCGAGTTCTACGACGCCGACACGAAGCTCGACGTGGACTCCAGGGGCACCGTAACCGTGCGCGCAGCCGAGCTGGCGCCGGATGTGCTGGACAAGATCACCAGGGACGCCCGGACACTGTGGGACGGAATCGGGCTACGCGGTTCAGACCGTATCGACTTCATCCTCACCGAAGGCGGTGAGCCGTACGTGCTGGAGGTCAACAGCACGCCGGGCATGTCCCGTGACAGCAACTTCGCGGTGGCGGCGGCGATGATCGGGCTCACGCACAGGGATGTCGTCTTGGCGATGCTGCACGAGGCCCTGGCCCGCCCGCCGTACGATGTCCCCCTGCCCACTCCCCGTGTTCGCCGGCACCACACTGACGCGGGAGGCTGTCGTCTCCCCGTAGGAGCCTGCCGCTGTGCCGCGCGTCCACGATGTCCCCATGTGCCGACAGCTCATCGACCCCGCCGAGTGGGATCTACACGGCGGATGGGCACTTGGAGACCGGATCGAATGGTCCAACCGGGCGTGCGGCCTGGCGTCACTGAGAATGATCCTGCTCGCCTACGGGCGCGAGGCTCCCACAGTGACTGAACTCCTGAAACTCGCGGTCAAGCACGAGGTCCTGACCCAGCGTGGAGCACTTCACGCGGGGATCGCGAGCCTGGCGACCAACCTGGGAGTGCCAGCTGTCGCAGAGCCCGTGCGCGTGCCCGTGGAAGGACTGTTCGGCCGCCTCGATGATGCCCCGCTCATCGTGTCCGTGACCGAGCAGTTCCCCGACGACGGCCGATCAAGTGGCCACCTCGCAGAGCTCCAGCACGCCGCCTTCACCGACCGCCGGCTCCAGCTGACCTACCGCAGCAGCGACGCCCGCGAGCCGCGCAGCCACACCGTGGACCGTACGGGCTGGTCAGCAAGGCAGGCGTCTGGTACCTGGTCGCCGACCGGGACGGTGAGCCCCGGCTGTTCCGCTCCGACCGCGTCCTTGCCGCCGAGGTCACCGACGAACCCGTCCACCGACGTCCCGGCCAGGACCTCGCCACCGTCTGGGCCCTGCTGCGAGAACGCTTCGAGAGCCTGCCGGACGGTATCCGCGTCCACTGCCGGGTACGCCGCGAGCAACTGGAGATCTTCCAGCGCCTTTTCGCCTCCCAGCTGGTCGCCCCGCCCCTCCCCGTGGATGACGGCTGGGCCCTTGCCGAACTCGCCTTCCGCGAACTTCCCGACGTACGCGGCCTGCTCTCCATGGGCGCCACTGTCGAGGTCCTCGACCCGCCCGAGGCCCGCGCCGAACTCACCACCGTGGCCACCGAACTCGCCGCCCCCCTACGGTGCGCGGGCCTGACGGCACCGACCGACCTGCCCACCTGCCGACCGGCGCCGCGTAAGGCGATGGTCTGCGCGATGCGCCCCGAGGCCGACCGGGTCGCCGAGCCGGGCAGCGGGCGAAGCGGAATCGGCGACGTCGAGGGGCGTCCGGGAGCCGTTGGTCGGCGGGCGGCGGGTGACGGGTGACGGGTGACGGCCGAGGTGCCGTCAGGCTCGGCTACCGCCGAGCAGGTCGAGAGCGATGTCGGTGATCATGTCCTCCTGGCCGCCGACCATCCCTCGGCGGCCGACCTCGACGAGGAGGGCACGGGTGTCGATGCCGTACCGCTGGGAGGCGGTTTCGGCGTGGCGCAGGAAGCTGGAGTAGACGCCCGCGTAGCCGAGGGTCAGGGTTTCCCGGTCGACGCGCACGTCCCGGTCCTGGAGCGGGCGGACCAGGTCGTCGGCGGCGTCCATGAGCGGGAACAGGTCGCAGCCGTGCTTCCAGCCCATCAGGTCGGCGACCGCGATGAACGCCTCCAGCGGGCAGTTGCCAGCGCCCGCGCCCTGCCCCGCCAGGGAGGCGTCCACACGCGTCACCCCGTTCTCGACGGCGACGACGGTGTTGGCGACGCCGAGGGCCAGGTTGTGGTGGGCGTGGATGCCGAGTTCGGTGGCCGGGTCGAGAAGGTCGCGGTAGGCGCGCAGACGGTCGCGTACGCCGTCCATGGTGAGGCGGCCCCCGGAGTCGGTGACGTAGACGCAGTGGGCGCCGTAGGACTCCATCAGCTTGGCCTGGCGGGCCAGTTCGGCGGGTTCGGCCAGGTGGGACATCATCAGGAAGCCCGCCACGTCCATGCCCATCTCGCGGGCCGCGGCGATGTGCTGGGCGGAGATATCGGCCTCGGTGCAGTGGGTGGCCACGCGCACGGAACGGATGCCCAGCGAGTGAGCGCGTCTCAGGTCGTGCAGGGTGCCGATGCCGGGCAGCAGCAGGGTGGTCGGGACGGCCTGACGTACGGCGCCCACGACCGCCTCGATCCACTCCCAGTCGGTGTGGGCGCCGACGCCGTAGGTGATGCTGGAGCCGGCGAGCCCGTCCCCGTGTGCGATCTCGATCGCCGCCACGCCGGCCGCGTCCAGCGCGTCGGCGATGGTGCGGGCCTGGTCGACGGTGTAACGATGCCGGACGGCGTGCATGCCGTCCCGCAGGGTCACATCCTGCATATACAGGGTGGGGGTCACGCGGTCACCGCCTCGGGGGAGATGTGGGCGGCCATGCGTTCCGCGGTGCGCAGCGCGGCCGAGGTCATGATGTCCAGGTTTCCGGCGTAGGCGGGCAGGTAGTGGGCGGCGCCCTCCACCTCCAGGAAGACCGACACCTTCACGGCGCCGCCTTCCGTGTCCGGCGGGAGCAGGCGGCGCAGGGGGTCGCCGGTGGCGACCCGGTCGAACTGCACCTTCTGCTTGAGCCGGTAGCCCGGCACGTATGTCCGCACGCGCGCCACCATGGCCTCGACGGAGGCGGCCACCGCCGCGTCGTCGCAGTCGCCGACGAGGCAGTGGACGGTGTCCCGCATGATCAGCGCAGGCTCGGCGGGGTTGAGGACGATCACCGCCTTGCCGCGGGCCGCGCCTCCCACCTTCTCGATCCCGGACGCGGTGGTCTCGGTGAACTCGTCGATGTTGGCACGGGTGCCGGGCCCGGCGGAGCGGGAGGCGATGGAGGCGACGATTTCGCCGTAGTGCACAGGGGTGACGGAGTTGACCGCGGCGACGACCGGGATGGTCGCCTGTCCCCCGCACGTCACCATGTTGACGTTGGGTGCGTCGAGGTGGGCGTCGGCGTTGACCGGCGGGACGACGTAGGGGCCCAGCGCGGCCGGGGTGAGGTCGACGACCGTGCGGCCGTGCGCGCGCAGGACCTCGTCGTGGCGGCGGTGGGCTCCGGCGGAGGTCGCGTCGAAGACGATCCGGACGTCGGCGAACTCGTCCATCGCCACCAGGCCGTCGATGCCCTCGTGCGTGGTGGCGACCTTCAGACGACGGGCGCGGGCCAGGCCGTCCGAGTCGGGGTCGATGCCGGCCATCGCGGCGATCTCCAGGTCCTCCGACAGCCGCAGAATCTTGATCATCAGGTCGGTGCCGATGTTGCCGGAGCCGATGACGGCGACCTTGGTGCGGGCGCCCGGGGATGTCGTGCTCAATGTTCGTTCTCCTTGTCGGCCTGGGCGCCGACCGATGCTTCGGCCGGTACGTCGTCCGGTGCGAAACCGACCCGGACGCCGCCCAGACCGGAGATGCGGGCTTCGAAGGAACTGCCCGGTGCCGCCACGGCCATGGGGCCCAGTGCTCCGGTCAGGACGATGTCGCCCTCGCGCAGCGGGTCGCCCATGGCGGCCAGGGTCGACGCCAGCCAGACGGCCGCGTTGAGCGGACCGTCGAGGCAGTCCCGGCCGGTGCCCTCGGAGACCGGCTCGCCGTCCCTGAGGAGGGTCATCCGGACGGTGCGCAGGTCCACCGAGGTCAGCGGGACCGGCGCGGCGCCGAGGACGAACAGGCCCGAGGAGGCGTTGTCGGCCACCGTGTCCACCAGGCTGATGTCCCAGCCGGCGATACGGCTGTCGACGATCTCCAGGGCGGGCAGCGCGAAGTCGACGGCCCGGATCACGTCGGCGACCGTGGTCCGCGGGTGCGGCAGGTCGCGGCCGAGGACCAGCGCGACCTCCGCCTCCACCTTCGGCTGGAGCAGGCGTCCCGCCGGGACCGTACCGCCGTCCGGCACCGCCATGTCCGACAGCAGGGCCCCGAAGTCGGGTTGATCGACGCCGAGTTGGGCCTGGACGGCGAGTGATGTGAGACCGATCTTGCGGCCCACGACACGGCGGCCCTCCCGCAGCCGCCGCTCGATGTTGAGTCGCTGGACTGCGTACGCCGACGCCACGTCGCCCTCGGTGAGCAGGCCGCGTACGGGGGGACAGGGGGTGCCGGACTGCTCGGCGTCGAAGAGGGTGTCCGCTGCCTTGCGGATGTCGGTGTCGGTCATCGCCGCCACCGAGGCGGGTGGGCAGAACGCATGGGTGTACTCCGGGAATGGGGTGCGCTGGAGGTGGGTTCCGGGCTGCGCGGCCCCGCCGGATGAGCGGGGCCGCGGCCCGGACGGCTGCTCAGTTCTCGTGCAGGCTGAGCGCGATACCGCGTCCGGCGGCCACGTCCACGATCGTGCCGGTGGACATGGCGCCGTAGCGGCGGGAGGCCAGGAGGAGGAAGGCCCCGACGTAGTCCTGCGGCTTGGGGGCTCGGCGCAGGGGCCCGTGCTTCTCCATGATGTCGTCCATGGGCAGGGAACTCAGCGGTGTGTCCGCGTAGTCGAGGGCGGCGGGTCCCCGCAGGTCGGTCGACATGCCGCCGGGGGCCACGGCGTTCACCCGTACGTCGGGAGCCAGCTCCCAGGCCAGTTGCCGGACGAGTCCGAGGCCGGCGTGCTTGGACGACACATACAGGCTGCCTCCGCCGCCCGGGTACAGGGCGGCGTTCGACAGCGTGACGACCAGTGAGCCGTTCGTCGTGCGCAGGGCGTCGAGCGCGGCCTTCGCTCCCAGTAGCGGCGCCTTGACGTTCAGGGCGTACACCTCGTCGAAGGCGGCGGAGATCGCGTCGTCGGGCAGGTCCGCCAGCCGGGCTGAGAAGTCCCACAACCCGGCGTTGGCGACGAAGCAGTCGAGCCGGCCGAAGGCGTCCAGCGCGGCGGCGACCGTTGCGCGGTTGTCGGCGAGGAGCGTGGCGTCGCCCTCGACCGCCCGCACCCGCTCCGGCCCGAAGTCCGCGCGCAGCGCCTCGGCCTTGGACGGGGAGCGCTCCAGGACGACGACGCGGGCGCCCTCCTCGACGAGGCCCTCGACCAGGGCCCGGCCGAGTCCCGAGCCGCCGCCCGTCACGGCGACGACCTGGTCCTCCACCCAGCCGGTGTGCGCGCTCATCAGAACATCACGCTCATGTTCTTGCTGAGGATCACCGACTGGTCGAGGAGGATCCGGCGCCGGCTGATCCGCAGGCCGTCCGGGGTACGCCGGAAGCGGTCGGTGCGGCCGCAGACGAAGGAGTCCTGCTCGTCCTCCAGGCGGTTGCGGACGATGAGGAGGTACGAGGTGACCGTGAACTCCCCGGCCTCCGCGTCCTCCTCGCCGATGACGACATTGGTGAGCAGATGCCGCACCCGGGGCAGCGGATCGTCGGCCCACGCCTTGCCGGTGGCGATCTTGGCGATCCGCTCCGCGAGGAAGGGCTTGTCGTCGTCGATCAGGGCCAGCGCGTCGTCGTGTTCGACGGTCTCCGGGTCCCGGGAGGAGTGGTTGCGCCGGATCGGCATGTAGTACCGGAGGTCGTCGGTGAACAGCTCCAGCCAGGCGTCGTAGTCATGCCGGCCGAGCAGGTCCGCCTCGTGGTAGAGGAACTGCTCGACCTCGTGCTGGAGCAGGAGCCGCTCCACGGTGATGCCGGATGCGGTCTCGGGCAGCAGGGCGGTCATGCGATCACCGCCTTCGCGGACTCGGTGACGGGGGTTTCGGAGGCGGGGGCCTTGGAAGCGGGGGTTTCGGAGGCGGCTTGCTCGGCCGGGTGCGGTACGGCCATCAGCTCGGACCAGCGCCGGTAGAAGTGCCGCTGGTTGATCTCGCTGTACACGGCGTCGATGGTTCCGGGGAACTCCGGGAAGTTCTTGTTCGGGTCCCGGCCGACCCCCATCCCGTAGTGCAGGGGCAGCGACGCGGTGACGAAGCCGTCGCTGCCGTTGGCGCTGTAGTTCCACTGCTCGGCGTCGTCCTGCTCCCAGGTGCCGGACGCGCTGAAGTGGCGCTGGTAGTCGAGGAGCAGCGCACGGCGCACAGCGGGCGGGGCGCTCTTGGGCAGGATCGACCAGGAGTGCACCTCCATCGCGTCGGGGCCCTTGGGGTGCCAGGTCCGCAGGGTCCAGCGGTTCCACAGCAGGGACAGGTTCGGGAAGGCGGTGCCGTGGATGAAGACGGCGCCCGTGGTGCGGGCGGGCCCGAGGCGCTCGGCGGCGCGCTCCAGCATGTTCCCGATCCAGTCCTCCACCTCGGCGGAGAAGCCCTGCGCGTGCCAGTAGGGGTAACCCGCGTAGCCGCCCAGGCCGTGGCCGCCGGGAAGGCCGACCTGGAAGCCCTCCTCGGGCGGACGGATGCCCTTGCTGTTCGGCGCCTCCGCGATCATCGACGACAGGTGCGTGGAGGAAGCGTGGTACATGTCGCCCACGAACTGCTCGGCACCAAGCTTCCAGTTGCCCCGCATGCGCCATTTGTGGACGCCGGCGGCGGCCGTGGTGCCCTCGCCGTCGAGGTCGAGGAGCACGTCGAGGTAGTAGGTGAAGTCGCCGAGGTACTCGGCCAGCGGCGGGATCTCGGTGTCCCACGTGCCGAACACGAGCCCCTTGTAGGTCTCGACGCGCGGCACCACCGCCAGCCCCCACGCGGCGTGGTCCAGCCCGTCGCCGTAGGCGGCCTCCTCCTCGGGAACGCTCAGCAGCGCCCCGTCGGTGCCGTAGGACCAGCCGTGGTACGGGCAGGTGAACGCCTTGGCGTTGCCGGAGTCGTAGCGGCACACCCGCATGCCGCGGTGGCGGCAGGAGTTGAGCACCGCCTTGTACGAACCGTCCCGCTGCCGGCTGACGATGACCGGGTCGGCGCCCATGTAGGTGGTGAAGAAGTCCCCGGGCTTGGTGAACTGGCTCTCGTGGGCGAGGAGCAGCCAGCTGCGGGCGAAGACCCGGGCCAGCTCCTGTCGGTGCAGGACGGGGTCGGAGAAGATGGACCGGTCGATCAGTGTCTCGGCGTCATCGGCGAAAGCCCTGCCGCGTTGCAAACTCATGCCGTCTCCGTTCGGTGTGCGTGTGGGTGGATCGGGAGGGGTGCGCCGTTCAACGCGTCAGGAACTGGGTGAGCACCGCGTTGAACTCGTCGGGCTTCTCCCACTGCGGCCAGTGGCCCGCGTCCGCGAAGGCGTAGAAGTCGGCGCCGATCACGTCGGCCCAGTACTCGCCGTAGTCGGGGCCGTGGCCCGGGTTGTGCTCACCCCAGAGCACCAGCGTCTCGGGGCGCCAGGACTTCAGGTCGTCGTGGGTGTACGACAGCTCGTACAGGTGAGGTCCGAAGGTGCCCGCGTCGAGGTTGAAGATGCGGCGCAGCGACCGGTTGACCTCGGGGTCGGAGTAGATCCGCCGGCGGACCGAGACCATGTCGTCGGTCATCCGGTCGGGCCGGGAGACCAGCCACCGCAGCCGGTTGCCGATGTTCTCGGCCGTGGGCTCGGTGACGGCCAGCGCGGAGAGCTGCCCCAGGTTCGACGCCCCGCGGGTGGCCGGCGCGAATCCCTCGCGGTCGGGGCGGTCGAGGTAGAACCCCGCGTTGAGGACCATCCGGTCGAAGCGTTCCGGGTGGTGCACGGCCAGGTTGACGCCGAGCTGCGCCCCCATGGACTCGCCCTCGTAGCACACGCTGCGGTACCCGAGGGCATCGATCAGGTCGATGACGCCGTCCGCGAGGTGGTCGTACATCCGGGGCAGATCGAAGTCGGCCTTGGCGGAGAAGCCGTGAAAGCGGGCGTCCACGGCGTAGACGTGGAAGTGCTCGGACAGGGCCCGCAGATTGCGGGCGAAGGTCTCCGCGTGGCCGCCGATGCCGTGGTACATGAGCAGCGGTGGGCCCTCGGATCCCGCCTCGATGACACGGTGGTGCCACCACCTGCCCTCGACGAAGCGCACCTGGCATCCGGCGAGCTCCGCCGCGATCGTGCCCCATTGCGCGTACGGCCGCTCGGTGACCGGTTCCTTCAACTGCAAGTGGCGAGCCATGACGGGCCTTTCGTTGTCCGGAGCGGGATCAGTACTGCCAACCGGGCTCGGGGCCACGGACGTTGTCAGGGGTGCGCTTGTGGCCCCACCAGCTCTCGACGGGGTAGCGGTGCTCCACGGCCTCCCAGCTGTCCTCGTCGATCTGGAGGCCGAAGCAGCCGTATTCGAGGTCGAAGCCGGAGGGGGTGCGGACGTAGAAGGACAGCATCTCGTCGTTGGAGTGCCGGCCCAGCGTGTTGACCAGCGTCGCGGCGCCGTCGCGGCACTTGTCGTAGGCTCGGCCCACCACGTCGAGGTCGTCGACCTCGAACATGATGTGCAGCAGGCGCGTTCCCATACCGGGCACCGAGGCCAGCCCGATGCTGTGGTGGCGGGGGTTGCAGCGCAGGAAGTAGGCGTCGTCCGGGCCCTCGGGCATCCGGTCGCTGATGCGGAAGCCCAGCAGCCCGGTGTAGAAGGTGAGCGCGGCCTCCATGTCGGGGACGAGGAAGAAGGCGTGGCCGAAGCCGAGGCCCTTCGCGCCGTGGGTGACGAAGCGGGCGCCCGTGGGGGACACGAAGGCGGTCTCGCCGTACATCTGGCCGTAGAAGATCTCCACGGTGGTGCCGGCCGGGTCCTCGACGACGATCAGGTCGGTGACCTGACGCCGGGCGGCGAGCTCGGCCTGGTCGCGCTTGACGGCGACACCGTTCTGCTCCAGCTTCTCGGCGAGGTCCGACAGGGCCGCCGCGTCGCGCACCTCCAGGCCGAGGTGGGAGAGGCCGTCGGCGTCCGCCCGGCGGATCTCCGCGCGGTAGGCACGCTCGTCGGCCCGCAGCCGCAGCGCGCCGTCGGGTCCGTCCACGGCCTGCAGGCCGAGGGTGTCGGTGGCGAACGTGCGCCATGCGTCGACGTCGGTCGCCTCGATCCCGACGTAGGCGAGAGCGATGACTTCACTCACGAGACGGGCTCCTTGATCATTGCGTCGTCGATCTCCACGTACACCGCGCCGTGCTCGACGCGGACGGGGAAGGTACGCAGCGGTTCGGTGGCGGGCAGGGTCAGTGCCTTGCCCGTGCGCAGGCAGAACTTGGCGGAGTGCAGCGCGCACTCCACGACGGCCTCCTCGACGAAGCCATCGGCCAGCGAGAACTTGCCATGGGTACAGGTGTCCGCGGTGGCGTAGAACTCGCCGTCGGAGTGGAACACGGCGACGGGCGGCTGTGAGGGGACGACGACCGCGTCGCCCTCCTCCAGTTCGCCCCCCGCGCAGGCACGGATCCAGGGCATCGGCGGTGCTCCTTCGTGTGATGCGTGGAAGGAAGTGTCAGGCGGCACCGGCACCGGGCGCGAGCGATCGTTCCAGTGGTTTGAACGCTTTCGCGGACTTCACGAGCGCGCGCAGGTTGGTGTCCGGCGAGGAGAGGTCCGCCGCCACGACCGGCACCCCGGTTTCGATGAGCGGCCGGATGGTCCGCAGGTCCTTCGGCCGGTCCAGGGCCGCCGCGGCGGTGATACGGCCGTCACGGAGCCAGAAGCCGAGGAAGGCGGTGTCCGTGGCGTCCTCGCGCAGCACGAAGGTGTCACCATCGGCGAAGCGGCCGTACATCTGCAGGGTGTGGCCGAACTGCTCCGAGTAGAAGTACGGCAGGCCGGTGTGCTCCTGATCCGCCGCCCCCGCCATGACGGCACCGGCGACGGCGCCCTGCTTCTGCGCGTTGTCCCAGTGCTCGACGCGTCCGGGGGCAGGCAGGTGGGGGTTCGGCTGGCACGTGACATCGCCGGCGGCGAGGATCCACGGATCGCTGGTGCGGCACTGCCGGTCGACGACCACACCCTGGTCGCACGCGACACCGGCGCGCTCGGCGAGGTGGGTGTCCGGGCGCACACCCACCCCCACCACCACGATCGCCGCCGGCAGCACCTCGCCGGTGGTCAGCCGGACGCCGTCAACCTCGCCGCTCCCGGTGAACTCCAGGACCGACACACCGGTGCGGACACGGACGCCGCGGCGCGTGTGCAGGCCGGTCACCCGTCCGGCCAGGTCCGGTCCCAGGGGCCGCTCCAGCAGTCGGGGCGCCTGTTCGACGACGGTGACCTCCGCCCCCGCCTCCCGGGCCACCGCGGCGACCTCCAGGCCGATGAACCCTCCGCCGACCACCACCACGGGACCACCGTCCGTGAGCCGGCCGGCCAGTTCCCGCGCGTCGTGCACATCACGCAGGGTGAGCACGCCGGGCAGGCGGGCCCCGGGGATCCCCGGCAGCAGCGCCTTGGCCCCTGTCGCCAGGAGCACGCGGTCGGCCCGCAGCGCGCGGCCGTCGTCCAGCACGACGAGGCGGCGCGCGGGTTCGAGGGCCAGCACACGCGTGCCCAGCAGGAGGTCGACGTCCCGCTCGGCGTAGACCTCGGCCGGCACGACGGGCACGACGAACCGCGACTCCGTACCGGTGAGCGCCTTGGACAACGGCGGGCGTTCGTAGGGGAGTTCGGCGCCCACGTCGACCACGGTCACCTTTCCGGCGAATCCGTGGTCGCGCAGGGCGAGTGCGGCGGCGACGCCTGCCGCGCTGCCCCCGACGATCACGTGATGCTCTGTGCTGCCCCGCATGTGTTCCTCCGCTCCGTGCCGGACGGCAGAAAGCTAGGAAGCCCTTGGCGGTCTCCGCACGCGGACGTTCCGGCCGCCGGAACGCGGGCAGTTGTCGTCCCGGTGGCCGGAACGCGGGAACCGCGACCACCGGGATCTTCCCTACGTTGCGGCCCATGCCGTCTCACACCGACATCTCCCCCGGCGCACGCCGGGCCATGACCCTGACCCTTGCCTGCTCCGCGGCGCTCTCGGCGTCCCTGCAGACCGTGGTCGTGCCCCTGGTGCCCGAGATCGGCGGACAGTTGGGAGTCGGTGTGGGCGCGGCCAGCTGGGTCCTGACGGCCAACCTGTTGTCGTCGGCCGTGCTCGCTCCGGTGCTGGGACGGATGTCCGACCTGCGGGGCAGACGGCCGCTGATCCTGCTCTGCCTGGCCTCGGTCGTCGTCGGTTCCCTGCTGTGCCTGGTCTCCGCGTCCCTGCCGGTGCTGATCCTCGGACGGGTACTGCAAGGTGCGAGTGGGGCCCTGTACACCCTGGCGGTGAGCCTGGTGCGGGAGGAGCTCCCGGCCCACCGGGTGCCCGGCGCCACGTCGCTCATCGCCGGGGCTCTGGGCCTGGGCGCGAGTCTCGGTGTCGTCATGGCGGGTCTGTTGAGCGGCACGGGCGGTGACTACCGGCTGGTGTTCGCCGTTCACTGCGTTCTCACCTCGGCGGTTCTGGCCACGGCGGTGCGAACACTGCCGAGGGTGGTGCGGACGGGTAGCGGTGGACGGGTGGACTGGTGGGGGGCGACGCTCCTGGCCGGCTTTCTCGTCGCGTGGCTCACCGTGCTCTCCCAGGGCCGCGTGTGGGGCTGGTCGTCGCCCGCCGTGCTGGCCGCGACCGGCGGGGGCGCGGTGCTGTGCCTGGTCTTCGTGATGGTCGAGCTGCGTACGCCCGAACCGCTGGTGGACCTGCGGGCGTTGCGCGGCCGCAGTGTGCTGCTGATCAACGGCCTGGCGCTGCTGAGCGGAGCGCTCATCATCGTCGGACGGCTGCCGGTGTCACAGTTCGTGCAGACGCCCCCGTCTCTCGCCGGCTACGGCTTCGGGGCGTCCGTGCTGTCGGCGTCGCTGGTCTTCATGCTGCCGGGTCTGGTGGCGGCCATGGGCGGATCCGTTCTGGACAGCCGCCTCGTCCAACGGTACGGAGGCCGCAGTGCCGTCGTCGTGGGCGGCGGTGCCGGGTGTGCCGGCTACATGGGTCTGGCGCTGCTGCACGACGCCACCTGGCAGCTGATGGTCTTCGGAGCCGTCGTGGCCGGCGCGGTCAGTGTCGGCGCCTCGGCACTGCCGGTGCTGCTCGCCCGCCACGTTCCGGCCGAGGACTTCGGCGCCGCGAACGGCATCAACGCGCTGAGCCGCTGGATCGGTTCGGCGGCGGCGAGCGCCACGGTCGCGGCCCTGCTGACCGCGCCGGAGGGACGGAGTTACCCGCAGTCGTCGTCGTACGTCCAGGTGTTCCTGCTCGGCGCCGCCCTGTCCGCGGCCGTGGTGGTGATCGGCGGCTTCACCGGGAAAGCGGTGACATCGGGAAGGGATGCCGTGCGGGCCGCGGACCGGACGGCCGGCGTCATGCGGGCAAGCTGAGGTCCGCGCGTCGGCCGATCACCGCGAGGACGGCGTTCAGGGCGCGCCGCAGACTGGTGACGTAGTCCTGACTTACCGACGAGTGGGCCACGGTGGCGCCGTCGGTGATGTCGAGCGTCATGGCGGCCAGCTCCCGTGCGACCGCCGCGGCGTCGGCCAGTCCCGCGTCACGGGCGACGGGTTCGATCACCCCGGCGAGGCGGTCCACGAGGATTTCGTGGATGCGCCGCGTCTCCGAGCGCACGTCCAGATCGTCGTGTTCCTGCAGGCGCAGCAGGAGGAATACCCGCAGGTACCTGGGTGACCGCTCGAACACCTCGGCCGCCCTCATGTAGTAGCTCTCCAGCCGCTCGCGGGGCGAACCGTCGAGGGCGGTCCCGGTGGGCAGAGCGTCGAAGAAGCGCTCGGTGCCGTGCCGGAGCACACCGACCGCCAGGTCGGCCTTGTTCTGGAAGTGCCAGTAGAGAGAACCGACCGGCAGACCGGCCGCCTTGCACACCGCGGAGATCGACATGGCGGCGTAACCGCGCCGGGCGAGCAACTCCTCCGCCGCGTCGAGGAACACCTGCTTGGACGACGCTCCGGCTTCTTGTGTCATGCGCCTATTGTCCTCGGCACCAACGGCCACGGAGCTGACGGGGGGGCGGACCGTCACAGGCACCCCGACGCGTGTGTCAGAGACCTGGACACGGCGGCAGCCGTTTCGCGGAGCGGCCTGATCAGCACATCACCGTTCCCCGAGGCCGCCGGGAACGCCACCGACAGGGCCGCGACGACCTGGCCGCCGAGACGCAGCGGTGCCGCGATACAGCTGAGCCCTTCGACCGCCTCGCTCCGGTCCCTGGCGACGCCCTCGCCTTCGATCCGGCGCAGCTCACGCCGCAGCACCACCGGATCGACCACGGACTGCGAGGTTCTGCCGCGAAGGGTTCCGCTCAGCACGGCGTCGCGTTCCGCAGCGCCCGCGTGTGCCAGCAGCACCTTGCCGACTCCGGTGAGATGGGCGGGCAGGCTCCCGCCGACCGCCGTGGGCAACGGCCGGGCCGAGCGGCTGCGCAGCTTCTCCAGGTAGATCACGTCCGCTCCTTGGAGTACGGCGAGGTGGAGAGTCTGGCCGGTGGCCCGGTGCAGGGCCTCCATGTGCGGCAGAGCCACGTCTCGCAGGGCCACCTCGGGGGAACAGGACCCGAGCTGGAACATCGACAGGCCCATGCGGTAGCGGTCGCCCTCCCGGACCACGGCGCCGAGCTGGGTCAGCATGCCCAGCACCCGGTGCACCGTCGACTTCGGCAGCTCGCTGCGCCGGGCGACCTCGGCCAGGGGCATACGGCGGTTGTTCTGGTCGAAGGCGTTCAGGACCGCGAACGCCTTGTTCAGGATGGAGGGGGTCGCTGCGAACCGGGTGTCCGGGATGGCAACGGCGCCCGGGGCCGTCTCGGGCATCTGACCTCCATCGCTAGAAGGATCGTTCTAGTGATGGAAGTTACGTACGCGTGTCGGGTCTGTCAACGGTGTCGTCAAAATGTTTGGGGACTTGGTCCGCCGGCGGAGCGAGCAGATCTCAGCCCGGCGACGCCGACCAGGTGGCGTCCCGCCAGGTGGTGCAGGGGATCAAGGCGCCGGAATCCGCAGGCCGGAGCTGGTGGCTACGCCGACTCGGGCGTTCGCCCCGCTCCAGCGGGGCGCTTCGCGGACTGCCGCCTCGACGGAGATCGCCACCGGGCCTCGAACCGGAACGCGGAGCGCTTGATCCCCTACACCACGTCGCGGGACCGGCCTGAGCCTGCCGCGGCACTCGAACACAGCCTTTGGTCCTGCGAGAGTGCTAGCCACCTGCGTGCGTTGCGTGAGCGCTGCGTGAGCGGACGGCGTGGGACGAGCCGTCACACGCCGGTTCCTCTCCCCATACCGCGAGGCGCTGATCAGGCAGAACAACACCACGCGGCACGGTCAAGTGCCACCCGGCAAGGATCCGATCCCACTCCTAAAGCGGGTGTCGCAGGTGCGAATCCTGCCGGGGGCACAGAGAAACACCTGGTCAGAGGCCCTTCCGTCCGTCGAACGGGAGGGCCTCTGCGGTGGCAGCACGCATACGGCACCGACGCCGGCCGCGGCCACCTACAGTTGCTGCTCCCACGGATTGACCACCAGAGCCCCGGTTCGGGCCATGTGCTTGATGTTGCGTGTGGCCACCGTCCAGCCGTTGGCCAGGGCGGTGGCGGCGATCAGGGCGTCCGGCGGGTCGATGCTGGTGCCGGCGGCCTTGAGCGTCTTGTGGATGGTGAGGTAGGCGGCCGCTTCCGGTTCGCCGATCGGTGCGATGCGGTCACGGAATTCGTGCCGTACCGCAGCGAGGGCTTGTGCGTAGCGGGCTTGCCTTACGGGATCCGGGGCGGCGGCAACGCCGGCCTCGATCTCGACCACGGTGATCACGCTCAGGAAGCGGTTGGGGCGGGCCGTGGACCGGAACCAGGCCAGGACGCGCGACCCGGGCTTCGCCCGGGTCGTGAGCTCGGCGACGACATTGGTGTCGAACAGGTAGATCACTCGGCGTCCGTCTGCGCATCGTAGGAGCGGGCGCCGAACTCCAGACCCTCGAAGGGCCGGGAGAGCAGGAATTCCTCGAAGCCGTCGTTGCTCAGCGTCACCCAGCGGTGCAGCATCTCGGGCAGAGCCTCGATCTCCGTGTCGGCGAGCTCCGCGTCGAAGTGCCGACGCTGGTCCTCGGGCAGGGACTCCCGGATGTCACGGATGGTCCGCAGCGGATGCGACGACGGGCGCGGCGGGTGAGGTACACCGCTCGGAGCTGTGGGCATCGGCATCCCCTCCGCGTGCATCGGGCTGCGTACTGCTGCTGGTCCCAGGCTACGGGTTTCCGCCTGCCCGCTCACAACCTTGGGACGAGAGCGGGGCATCCGTCAGCCTGGCCGCCGAGCGGCAGCGGCAGTTCTTACGGCGTGCGCCTGGTCGTCCTCGTCAACAGGTACCGCCCCCAACCACGTGGTCGGCCGGAACGGATTCGGCACACATGAGGCCGGGAACAGCTGGGAACACGCGAGAACCGTAGAGGAGTGATTTCGCAGGTCAGATGCACTGGGGGCTACGTTTGCGCAGGCCACAGCCCCGCCCAAGGAAAACTCCTTTAAAGCGGGTGTCGCAGGTTCGAATCCTGCCGGGGGCACCAAAGTAGACACATTCGAACCCACGGCACCCCGCAAGGGGGCCGTGGGTACAGACGACAAGCCCCCAGCGGCGCTCAGCGCCCTGGGGGCTTTCTCGTGGGCGCGAGCTTTGAGCGCCTGCTCCAGGGCCCCTGTCAGGGCAGTCCTGCCGCCTTCAGGGTCCTGCTGTCGGACCACTCCGGCGCTACGTACGCCCTCGTCCAGCAGCACCGCGAACGGCTCGGCGTACGCATGCTGCACCTCGCCCTCCTCATCGATCATGAGGTGGGTGAAGAACGCCTGGTTGAAGAGCCGTCGCACCTGCGGCGGTGCTGCCAGGTACGCGGTGTGACAGTCGCGGGCCAGGTCGAGCGCCGCTGCCAGGTTCGCTTCGATCTTCTCAGCTTCGACCGTCGCCGCCTTGAGCCGCTCCTCCACAGTCGCCAGTCGGCTCCCGATCCGTTGCTGCTCGGTAGCGATGAGCTCCATGGGCATAGCGCCGCTGTAGATCGCTTCGACCAGCTTCTGTCGCTGGGCAGTGAGCTTGAACCTCTCGGCCTTCAGCAAGCGGTGCTCTCGCTCGGCGTCCTCGCGGTGGGAAGCGAGCGTCTGGCGTATGCCGACCTCCAGCGCACTGCGTAGCTCTGGCTCCAGCCGTACCGTCGCCCAGTGCTTCTCGACCATCCTTTCGACCTTGCCGACGAGCAGCGCCTTGCGGGTGCAGGAAGTGATCTTCTGGTGGCGTCCCAGGCAGACGAAGTACGGATAGATCGTGCCGTGGCGGTTCTTGGCCACAGTGATGATCAGCCGGCTGCCGCAGGTACCGCAGAACACGCTCGACTTGAGGTAGTGCCGGTGTTCGCGCTGTTTCTCGCCGACCAGGTGGGAGGCGAGGACGTCCTGCACCTTCTGCCAAGTGACTGGGTCAATGAGCGGCTGGTGCCTGCCTTGGTGGGCAACGCCCCGGTAGACGACCTCGCCCTTGTAGTACGGGTTGGTCAGGATGTTGTGCAGGATGTTCGGCCTCACTGGGCGAGCGGCGAGCTTGGGTGTCCGCCTGGTGGTAAGTCCCCGTAGCTCCAGCTCTTCGGCCATGGAGCGCAGCGTCCACTCGCCGGTAGCGAAGGCCACGAAGGCCCAAGTGATCAGCTCGGCCCGCTCCGGGTCAGGCTCGACGGTACGCTCCTCGCGTCCCTCAAGAGTGATGCGTCCGACGTTGCGGTAGCCGAGCGGTGCGCGTCCGGGCGTGCCACCTCCCTTGGCCTTCTGCGACATGCCCTTGTGGACTTCGGTGGCCAGGTTGCGGGAGTAGAACTCGGCGATGGACGACATGATGCCGTGCAGCAGCATGCCCGAAGGCGTCTCGTCTATGTTTTCGGTCGCCGACACCAGAGTTGCTCCGGCCTTTTTGATGGCCATGGTGATCTCGATGTCGTCGACCCTATTCCTTGCCAGCCGGTCGACCTTGTGGACGAGAACGTAGTCGACCTGGTTTTCGGTCAGGTATTTGAGCATCCGCTGAAGGTCGGGGCGGTCAGCGGACTTGGCCGACTCCCCGGCGTCTACGAACTCGGTGACGATGACCGCGCCGAGGCTTTCCGCCTTGCGGCGCAGCGCCTCACGTTGCGCAGGGATCGAGTAGCCTTCGGACTGACCACCTTTTTGCGCCTGTTCTTTGGTCGAGACGCGGAGATAGGCAACGGCCGTCTTCGCTGGGTCGACACTGGCAGTCATTGTGTACTTCCTGTTCATGCTGCTCCTTTCTCTTAGCTATGTTTGTTGCGGGGGTAGGTCTTGCTACGCGCTGCCACTTTCTTTCGCCGCTCGATGCACGCGTTCCTCCACCTCCCGAACCACCGATTCAGGCAGATGGCCGTAGCACTGCCGCAGATGTGCTGCAATGCACGGAACGCCACATGCAGTGGTCTGTCCGGCCTCGGCAAGCATGTCCACGAGGGTTATCTCCAAAGCGCTAGCCAGGGACGACAACGTGTCGAGCCTCGGATGCCGAGCGTGTCCGGACTCCAAGCGCAGAATTACCTCTGCATCCAATCCGCTCCGCCTCGCCAGCTCACGAACACCCCACCCCTTACTTTCACGCAGTCGCTTTACATATGCCCCTAAACCTCGCGCTTGTTCGTCTGTCATTGTTCTCGACCTCCATTGTTTTGCCGTCCTATTTTACCTCCGTTAACCCTAAATTCCCAGCGTAATCCCATGACTACACTCCGGAGTTCCCGGGTTTCGGTGATGGCGGCGAGAATGAATTGATGATGCCCGCATTTCAATTCACGCTCCGCCTTGCGTTCCATCGCCACCAGCGCCCGTGATCGCGTCCCGGAACCGTTCTTCGGTAACAATCCTGAACAGCTCACGCTGCAAGCCCCGCTCGGCATCCAACGCCGCAGCAATGACCCGCTTTCGCCGCTCATCCGGCACCACCCACAGCACCGCCGGAAACAATCCATGCTCGGCCTGATGAGCTCCACTCGCCGCATACCGCTGGTACGCCCCGGCTTTTCGCACAATCACGCCGGGATGCTCCGTCGCCCGGTCTATCTCGATAAACCAGTGGTCTTCGAAATCCTCGCTCGCAGTGATGGCGAACAGATCCGGCTTCAGCCAAGAGCGGGCACCATATGGGGCCAAGAACGAGCGCCAGCAGGCCGGTTCAGGCTCCAGCGCCACCAGTTCCACCGCGCCCCGGCGGTCGAGCTCCCGGAGCTGGACGGCTGCCTCAGCCACGGCCAACGTGTGATCCACGAACAACGCTGACGGCTCGATGTAGCGTCGCCGTTTCTCCTCGCCGTGCAGCACGCGCAGCAGCCGCTCGCCCGTGGCGCCGAGCTGCCAGACGATCCCCGACGATCCGGCCCGCACGCCTCCAATGCGCCGCTTCAGTCGGGCCACCAGGCCGCGCGCTTCCAACCGGCTGAGCACGCGCATCGTCGCCACGCTCGCGGCGGCCTCGGTCGCGTGTCGCTTGCCCTCAAATGTTGGTTGATCGTGGGTGAAGTGCAGCCGTCTCAACAGATCGGTGGTCAGCAGTCGAAGATCGCGCAGCGAGTCCAGCACGGCCCGGTCGCGGTCAGACAGGTGCGTCAGCAGGTCAGCGACGGTTTCCCTAGGCATGACCGCCTCCGAGCACCAGGCCGCCGTCCGGGATGCGGGAAGGACAACCAGACGGGCAGTCAGTCCCATCCCGTACTGCCGAAGAAGGCCGGTATGACCTGGGGAAACCAGATCGCTCGCTCGACGCGAAGACACGGGCGAGGAGTCGCCCGAAGACACGGGGCGGTGTTGGTCGCTGGGTGCAGACCGGGCGCCTCATGACCGACCTCCTCGGCGTCGCCGTCTGCGGCCGATCTGTGGTGTCGGTTCGGGCGTGGGCGGTGCTGGCGTTGGTGCTGGGGTGTTCGCGGGTCGGGTCGGGCTGGCGTGGTTGCGGCGTACCGCAGCCCGCATCGCCGCTACATCGGCTGTAGCCGGTGGCGGTGGCAACGTCTTCACCAGCGCCCAGCCCGAGGGCGCTCCGTCAGCTACGAGGTTGGCGTAAGCGTGGAAGCGCGGCAGAGCCATGAAGTCTTCGGCTTCCAGCTCCGGCGCCAGCCTGGCCATGTCCCGCGCGTCATCGAACTCGGTGGCGAAAACGATCTTGCTCCGGGCGTTGCTGTCCACGGCACTACGCAGCGCAGGCGGGAACTGCTCGCGGAACTGTGCTGCCAGGAACCACCCCACGCCGAGCGAGCGCGACACCGCCAGCGCATCGGCCAGCGAAACCGGCAAGTTGATAAACCGCGGCGCTTCATCGACGTAGACCACACCCGGCCGCCGCGCAGCACCGGGCTCGTTCGCCCGTTCCTGCGTGGCCTGCCAGATCTCCGCGATGACCAAGCTGCCCAGCAGCCCGGCCGTCCCCGGCCCGATGAGTCCCTCATTCAGGGGCACCAGCACGACCTTGTTCCGCCGGAAGGTGTCGCGCACCCGGAAGCCCTCGCCGCGCTGGTCGAGCATCCGCACCACCGCCGGCCGCAGCAGGAATTGCCGCAATTTATTCATTCCAGGAGCAATCGCCGCAGCTTGCGCACCCGGAGACTGTCCCTCGTACCAGGCCCAGAATCCGGCCAGGGCAACGTCGCCGCGCACTTGTCCAACGCGCGAGCGACGGAACTCCACGTCGCTGAACAGCCGGGGTAGATCGACCAAGGTCGAGGGCGCGTCCGGGCTGCTGGTGCGGGCCAGTGTCCTCAATCCCGCCGAGAAGATGTCCGCCGTACGAGCACCCCACCCTTGGGAGAACACCGCCTCGAACACAGCCAGAATGCCGTCAACCACCACGTCGGGATCTCGGCCGGTTGTGTCCAGCGGATTGAAGCCGACCGGGTGTTCATCGGCGGCATTCAGCTCCACCACATCGCGTACCCGGTGCTCGGGCAGGCGGGTCAGGATGTCGTCTATGAGCTGCTGTTTTGGATCAAGTACCACGACCGGCCGACCGGCCTCGACGTCCGCCAAGATCAGGTGCAGCAGCGCCGTGGTCTTCCCCGAACCTGACGGCCCGTAAGCGACCCCGTGGTAAGTCTGGTCTTTCGGTGAGATACCCAAGCGGCGATCATCACCGGGTGCGGCACTGCGCGCGAAGACGCGAGGTCCGTCGTGGACGTTGGCTGCTGCCCGCAGCGGAAGGGGGTGCAGCGGCGGCAGGCCGGGGAGGTCGTCCTCACCGAGCGGCCAGCCCAGCAGACCGACCAGCTCCGAGACACCGAGGCCGAACGGCCACCGCCACGGGCGTCGCCCCGCGTTCAACCGTGCAACCGAGTCACGTACCAACTCCAGCCGTACGCCGGTCCCCTGTGCCACCTTGAGCGCCGTCAGCAAGCTCGTCATGAACCAGCTCCGGCGCTCACGTTCCGGGCTGGCAACGCCGAGCCGGATGGTCAGCGCCCGTCCGGGTTGTTCGGCGCGCTCGCGCAGCCGGTTGCGAATCTCCATGCTGGCCGGGCGCACCCCCGAGGTCAGCAGATGCAGCAGGGGCGTCTCCGGATCGGCGACCTCCTTGGGCACGCTGCGCGGCCTGCGGCCTGGGCCGAGTACGAACTGCACGGCCATAGCCTCGCCGTTGCCCAGTGGGGCGGCCAAGGCCGACAGCAGTGCCCGCGTCGTCACCTCCGCCGCATCGGTGCGCAGCGGCAGCGAAGGGGGCCGCAGCCGCACGCGAGCGGCCATCGTGACCGCCGCACGCTGTTCGGCCGCGCCCAGCGGTGTCAGCACGGTGCCCGGGAGCAGATCCGTGAACAGCCGGCCCAGCCGGGGCAGGTCGACAGAGCGAGCGCCGAGCAGGTGCCGCACCCCATGTACGTCGGCCCGTACCTCCAGCACGACCGGCGCCCGCATGGGCTCCACCACGAGCCGGGTGACGAACACCCCGACCTGCGCCTCGGTAAGCGGACGGGGCAGGTGCAGCCGGGTGAACGTCACCTCATTCGCGTTGCTCGCCACCCGTGCCACCTCCCTGCGTATCCGGTTCCTCTACCGCTGACCGGTCAGCGCCTTGACCGGCGTTGTGCTGCTCCTGGGCCGCGCGCTCGGCCTCGGCCTGAGCCAGGCTCAGGAGCGCACGCCCGAGCTTTTGCATGTCCGGCGGATCGCGGCGTATACCGCGCACCATCAAGCGCCGTTCGCGCTTCTCGCGCAGGCTCTTACTGTTTCTCTTTCGTTTTCCCATGTACTCGCCTCCTTCCTGTTTCGGTTGCTGATGGGTGTTGGCGATCGCCAACACCTCGCTTTTTTCACTTATTCGATATTTCCCCTCACCCGTCAAGCAAGGTTGTCCATTCCACAACGCTCCACCCCTGGCGTTCGGGGAGAGTGGTGGATCACCACCTGGAGCGCCGCCAGCGGACAAACTCCACCGCACCCCAGGTGATTCCGGCGATCCCGCCTGCTGCGATAAGCCAGGGCAGAATGCTCCGCAGCAGATCGACCGCCACGGTGAGTGCCAGCGCCATTCCGAGTACCAGCAAGCTGGCTTGGAACAGCCACTGGAACGGGTTCTTGAACGGACCGCCGCTATTCATGGCGCATCACCTCTGTCGCCGGTCGCTGGGGACCGGATAGCCCGGGATGCTGATGTCGGACTCGATCTCGTTGCCCCACACGAGCCACTGCCGGTTGCTCGGCGGACGACGCCGGGCGAATAGTTCGAGGTACGGGCCGGCGGAGATCCGCTCTATGACCGAGTACTGCTCGTCGGGCTTCCTTGAGTGCTCCTGCACCGGCGCATTGATCCATGTCGGCTGGCTGCGGAAGCGCACGGGCGCGTTACCCCGCGTCGCGAACAACAGGTGTTCGGTCGCGTTGCGGAGCGTATGCCCCAGCCCCAAGCGGAACTTGATCCAGGTCAGCGGTGCCCGGACGGTGAACCCCCACGCCTCGGCCACCTCGTAGCCCTGACGCAGCGTGTTGTTGGTGACCCACAGCCACAAGTGCGCGTCAACCTCGGCCAGTGCGTTGACCGGCAGCGCCTTGATGCGCTCCATGCTCATGAGCGGGTAGTGCCGCTCCGCACCCTTGGCGCCTGTTTGTTGGACGTCCCACGGAGGGTCGGCCAGAATGGTCCGGAACTTCTTCGGAACATCACCCGATGCCCGATACCGTTCCTCCTCTTTGATACTCACGTACTTCCTTCCTCCTTTCTGTTACCGGCTCACTTGTCTTTAAGCTGAGCCGGGATACGCGCTTGACTTTGACGAAGCGCGCAAATATTGGAAACCGTTGGTTCGCTTGAAGGTTCGGGCGAACATTCGCCCGGAGGCACGGGTGCCGACCTCTGTCGGCAACTAGGGTCAGCGCCCGTGCGCCGCAGCGAAGAAGTGCGTTGTGGAATGAGCAACGAGCCGGGCTACCGCTGTTCCTTATGCACGTAGCTGCCGGGTCGGTGCGTAACCAGGCTGGCGAACAAGGCGCGCGCCACAGCGCCCGGCGGATCGTCTCGCTGAATAGGCGTCACGGTGATGGATTCCGCGAAGGCGTCTTCCGCCATGTAGCCACCGAGCACCACGGCATGAACCGCGCCGGGGAATTCGGCCAGTTCGGTCAATGCGGCAGACTGATTGGCATCGAGCAACATGTAGTCCGACAGCACCACGACCGTGGTCTCGTGCTTGGGATGCGCCTCGGCCAGCGCGACCGCCTGGCGCAGGCTGGGAAGGAGACAACTGCTCCCGGCCCCATCCGGCGGCACGCTCAGCCCGGCGCGCAGCCGCTCCATGCTCCCCTTGTTGATCGTCAGCGGCGGCACATCGCCGCTCGTCGGGGAGTCGAAGTGCAGTACCGCCCCCAGTTCGTGAGGCGCGACCTTCTTGCGGGCCACGGCAGCGAAGGCGTACTCCACCTCCGTGTACCGGGCTGACACAGGATCGGAACCCACCACCGGGCCAACCACCGAGCCGGAGTTGTCGAACACCGCGATGAGCAGCGTAGACATCGAGGACGGCCGTCCCGCAGCCCCCAGCCGGAACTCCTTCAGCGACGGCCGATACTCCGTGCGGGCCGGCGCGCGGCCGAGCAGCGACGCCGGAACCAGCCGGGGCAAGAGCAGGCTCACCGCTCATCACCGTTGACGTATTCGAAGTGCTGCCGGTCGCGCCGCCCGACCACGTGGCCATCGGCGGGGAATCCGTGTCCGAGGATCTGCGGATTCTGGCGTTGCACGCGCCAGTTCAGCGCCTCCATGCGCCAGGCCGCCGCCTGCCCGCGCAGCACCGACTCCGTCTGCACCGAGCGGGCAGCTTCCTCGGCCTCGGCCCGCTGCCGCACAGCCGACGAGGAGGCAAGCCGCTGGTACCGAGCTTCGGCTCGCCGGGCGCGCTTTTCCTTGGCGTACACCAGGTCGCTTACTTCGTCGCCTGCGGAGAAGGCCAGAAGATACGATGCCAGGGCCGTTGCCGCACCGAGACATCCGAAGGTCACCCCGGCCGCACCACCTTCGACACTGTCGCGCAACGTGAAGATGCCGAAGGCCACCAGCAACACCACGCCCAGCGATACGACACCGACCAGCCCCACCAGTCCGAGGCCCTTGTCCGTGTCGCCGGAGAACAGTCGGATGTAGCGGCGCTCGTCTTCGCTCAGCGAGTCCGGGTCACGCTGCCGCATCTTGGCCATTCGCAGGTACTTCACTTCGAGCCCCACCAGCCCCGCACAACCGGCGGCGACACCGGAGGCCAGCGCCTGACCGAAGGCGATGTAGGGCACATCACCCCAGCTCACGGCCGAGGCCCACACACCGGCCATGTCCCCCAGGACCAGCACGAGCCAACATGCCCAGTACCGGAGCTTTCCTCCCGGTTCGCGCCGTGTGTAGGGCGACAGCACTCGCGCGGCGTGTAGGTAGTCCACACGCGCCTGCCGAAGCTCTTCCTCCTGCCCGACGAGCAGGACCTGAACTCCAGCAGCCGCACCGTCCAGCCCCCGAGCCTGGGCGCGCAGCGTACGGCCCCGCTCCTCACCTTCGGCCGACCACAGAACCTCTTGCTCGTGAGCCAGCGCCGCGTACTCGCGCTCGCTGTAAGCCTCCCCGAGGTTCGACGGACGCGGGAGCGCCGCAATTTCGTCGAGTCTGGGCAGGGAGACCGCGTCGGCCTCTTCTGTCCACGCATCGGCCGTCTCACCAGAGGCAGACAACTCCTTGGCCATGGCTACCGCCCCGCGTAGTCGGTGACCGACGTGCACTGGTCAGCCTGCGTCCGTGCACACAGCGCGTCGTAGTAGGCGACCAGGCCCTCGACCACCGTCGACTTGGGCGGCTTACCAGCTACGCGGCCCAGGCCCGCCACGGTCACCACAGCGCCGGGCAACTCCGGAACCGAGGTCTCCTCGGCCAGGGCAGCGGCCTTCTCCGGGCTCAGCGGCTCCTTGTAGAGGTTGACGCCAGCCGTCTGGAAGCCGTCGGTGAACACCACCAGCCGCAGCCGATACCCGTCTCCGAGCTGCTCGGCCCATTCCTGGGCAAGTCGGAACTGGGCCGTGATATCCGAGCCACCGCCCGGCAGTTCCGCGACAGCGGAGTCGTAGCTGCCCCGGATCTGCGTCATGGTCTTGTCGACCAGCTCCGGTACGCGGCGTAGGCGACTGTTGGTTGTCGCACCATGGGGCTTGAGCGCGTCGTCGATCAGTTCGATCGTCCCGGAGCTCGACGGGCCGAAGACCTCCACCCGCAGCCGACCGCCACATACCGCGGTCTCGCGCACGATCGCCTCCACCGCGTCCAGCCGTTCCGCCTTGATGGCGTCCGCGTCGCTCGAACCAGTGCCGTCGAGCCGCACCATGGCGGCGGGCGGCTTCGTCTCGCACCTGGACGCGATGCGCTGGAGTTCATCCAGCTTGCCAGGCTGCGGCGCGTCGTTGATGAGCCCGCAGCCGGTGACCGCCACCGTCACAGCAGTCGCAGCCGTCAGGGCCAGCGAGCGGGGAACAGGCCAACGCACCCGCGCCGGCACCTTCTTGGATTCCATGAAGTACCTCCTCAAGAGGATTGGTTGAGGGATTGAGAAGCGGCCGGGCATGAGCGCCCGGCCGCGAGAGATGCCAGTTACCAACGCCGGTCGTCGGGGTTGATCACGGGAAAGTCGTCCAGCAGTACCAGCTCGCGTGCAAGTCGCTGCTTGGCCGTGGCCTCGCGCATGCGCATTGCCTCCGTCACTGCAATGAACGTGTCGAGAAACTGCCAGCGGTAGTTCTCAAGCCAGTGGCGAAGCTGGCGGAGTTCGTCACTCATGAATCCCCCTTGTTGATTTCGGTGATGAGTTCTGGGGCCGGCGGACACGGAGGTCCGCGCCCGCCGGGCATTTCTCAGTGCTTGCCGTGCCTTCCGCAGCAGCAGCGCTGTTCACCCATGGCGATCTTCGCGTCATGGGCGAATTGCACTGCCTTACCGATGAAGTACGCGGCAACAACGGCCGTAATGGCCAATAGCTCGGCCATAGCCCCTCCGAGGGCGTTGGGAGCGGGTTGCGAGATTGACCATGACAGGCATCAAACCGGACGGTCAATGAAATCCGCTCTATCGACCAGTGGTCGACTAGTCAATGACTATTAACACAGAAAAACCGCTGGTCAGCGACCAGCGGCATGAGTAGTCAAGCTAGGATTCGGGTTGTTCGGGGGGCTCGCCGTCTCCTGTGACCGGGGCCTGCGCTCCTGGCTCCGGCGGGAGCTTGCCTTCGGCCCTCAATATCTCGCCGTAGTCGTAGTCCTCAAGGTCTACTACCGGCCTTTGAGGCTTGCCGTAGTCGTAGCTCTCAAGGTCCACTACCGGCCTCGACATCTCGCCGTAGTCATAGTTCTCAAGGTCTTCATCGGATATCGGGGTGCGTGATGTGAAACCCTCGTAGGAATAGCCCTCATCCGCTGGAGTCGCATTATCCGCCTCGCGCTGCGTCGAGGCTTCCGACTGATTGGACTCGTGGGGATTCTTTTCCGCTTTGCCCATGTATGCACTATTTATAGCTCTTTGTTAATTATCATGCAATAGCCGTATCTGGCAATGTCCTGTCCCAGGGCAAAGCAGAGCGCTACGCTACGAACGGTTCGAGGGGAGGCCCGTGAGCGAAGAAGTTCGTCAAGACCAGAGCAGGGGGCAGCGCTCCGCGCTAAGGAAGCGTCTGCGAGGACTGAGTCAAGGGGCTGGTGTCTGCCAGCCAGACTTGCATGAGCGCCTCGGCCCCGAACTGCGTCAGCTATGGGCAATCGAGTCGGACGATGCGACGACAGTGCGAGAAATGGTCACGGCGCGACTGGAGGAGTTAATTTCCGGTCTCAAGAACCTCAAGGAACTGGATCGCGTAAAGAGCAGCGCAAGACTCAGCTTCAATCTTCCAGCTGCTTCAAGCCGCGAGACGAGTGTGCTAAAGCAGCGCCACCAGATGCACTCTAGAAAGAGTGGATTCTCCGTTGAAACCATTAGGCGCGACTTTGACCACGCTCTAGACGCACTCGAAGGTGAAATACACAAGCGCCTTCATGAGGCCGGGATTGATTACGGCACTCTGCAAAACCCGGAAGCGCAAGCTTCATCCGGTACCGCTACGTCAGAAGCGGGCGATGCATCGGAATCAGCAGCGGAAGAAAAAGGCGAGACGCAGGCATCGTCACACGAGGACAAGCCTCGTTCAGTGCACAACACCAACTACGGCCTATTCAATTTCGTCTCTCAAGGGCCGACTTTCATCAACAGGATCTCGAGGAAGAATAAAGTATCGGCACTTTCCGCGATCTTTCTGCTCCTAGTTGCTGGTGGTGTTTGGGTCTGGTCTGCCGATACCGATCAAGCTTCAAAGGGGAGCAGTAGTGGCGGGAAGGTCAGCAACTCGAAGCCTGACAGCGCCACATCACCATCACCGGACATCAGCGCCAAAGAAGCAGAAGCACCCTCCGTGCCGCTCACGGCGACTGTCACTCATTACATCCCCTCTACGGGGGCCGCTAACTGCTTCGGCTGGGTATTCCCCGGCAAGAGCATGGAACAAATCCCTGTGCCTGGTGACGGTCTGAGCGCCGCGTGGGCGCATGAACTCGGCGGCACGGATAGCGTGCAATCAAATATTAAGGTGAGTATCCAGGGGCTCACAGACACGGACGTAGCTCTGAATAACATCCGAGTCGTCGACCTGCGCAAAGAACCGGCACTCCGTGGTCCACAAGTCTGGCTCGGGGCTGGCTGCGGAAGCTTCGTACCCGGCCGTAACTTCCGTGTACTACTCGCTAATCCGAATCCTGCCGTCGAATCTGTGACGATACATGATGACGGTACATCTACCGTCGCGAATCAGTCGTTCAACTTTAAGGTCACAGAGAACGATCTTGAAGTATTCGAAATTGAGGCGCTTCCGCACAGTTCCCAAGAGAACTCGTCACCTCTTGAGTCATGCGGCTGTCTCGTGACGTGGAAGCTCGCCCTCGACTGGTCGCACAAAGGCGAGACAGGCACCCTCATCATCGACGACCACGGCAAGCCGTTCCAGACAAACGACGGAGCCGCGGACGATCCGATCTACATTAAGCAAGAGGACGCCTGGCAGCTGATGAATCCCGGAGCGTCCTGATTTAGTGGGGATTCGGTGCACGGATCGGGCTGGGCGACACGGCCGCAGATCGTCACAGTATTGGCCGTGGTCAGGAGCTGATTCGGATAATTCTCGCTTCAGTTCATGTCTGAAGTCGCTCCAATCCCTCCAGCACCCGCTCCAGCAGTGCCACACTCGCCACCTCCAACACCGCACCCCGTGGAGGCCGCGTCCCCTGCGGAACCCGACGCTCAAGGCGCGGCCTATCTTCAAAAGGGCCCCGCGGACCAGGCACCTTCCCGATGACCAACTGCGCCCAGACGACCTTGCCTCCCGCCGGCGGATGGGCGACTCCCCATCGCCGGGCCAGCGCTTCGACGAGCACCAGGCCCCGGCCGCCCTCGGCGTCCTCGCCCACGTCTTTCCGAACCGGCTCCTCCAAGCTGCGGTCCCACACCTCGATGAAGAGCTGAGTGCCCACCACCCGCAGCTGCACCCCGACAAGGTGCTCCGCCTGGATGTCGTGCAGCTTCACCGCAGGGTCAGAAATGCCTGTCGCCTCCACTGCGTTGGTGACCAGCTCGCTCACCACCAGCTCACCGTCCGCGACATGCTCCGACAGTCCGAGGTACGTCAGGTGATGGCGCACGAATATCCGGGAGACCCCCGCGGCGGTACTCACCGCCGCCAACCTGAGCGAGGCGACGTACAGCCAACTCGGTGCAGGGTTTCGCCGCTCGTGTGAGCCGTTGCTGTTGAAGTGCTCGCTACTCACGACCCGCCTCCTGCTCAGGAGCGGCGGTCTCTTTGAGCGGCTCGACCAACCAGAGCTGGCCGCCAATCTCGCGTTCCACCTCATCGCGCATAATCCCCGCCAAGACCGGGATCTGGTGCAGATGCTCCGGCGAGGGCATGACCACGTGGACTACGTTCTTCGCGCGGCAGTGCGTCACAACCTCCTGCCACGCCTTGAGTTGCTGCCATTTGGCCTCGACGAACACGTCCGCCAGAACAAATCCGTTCTCCTGTGCGAAACTCACCAAGTCGCGCTGAAGGCGCAGCACATCGTTGATCCCCATGCCGGGCAGCACCCGAAGATAGCCGTAGGCGAGGCGGGTTGAAGTGGGCGGCATAAACATCGGCTCCTTGCCCCGTCGGCCGGACGGGTAGAAATACGGGGGCAATTGAGCCTGTTGGTCGCCGGTAGGTAGGCCAACTACAGCCGCGCATGGGGCTATATACCTCGGGCGTATTGCCACCCACCGGCCCCGTATGGCAATACGCTGGAGGGGCAAGAGGCCAGGGCAACAGGGCGGGAGTACCGGCGGCATGGCACCACAACAACCAGCCCGCTACTGCCAGTGCGGTACGCGCCTGGCCAGGGACAACGCCGGAGATCGCTGCGGGGCCTGCGCCCGCCAGGAGCGGAAGTCAGCCGGCCAGCCGCCTGATCTGCCCGCCGAGTTCTGGCAGCACCCCCGGATGCGCGAGGCCCTGGAGAGCTGGCACTTCGGGCGTGTGCTCTACGCCTACCGTACTCACCCGCACCACGAGCGCCCCATCTCCCAGGGAGCCGTCGCCAACTGGCTCGGCCTGACCCAGGCGCAGCTCAGTCGCATCGAGAACGGCCCAGCCCCGCAAGACCTGTCCAAGCTCATGAGTTGGGCGCATAGCCTCCACGTCCCGAACGATGCCAACCTGTGGTTCAAGCTGCCGGGCAGCCGACACCAGTTCGCTGCTCCCGCCAAGCCGCGGCAAGAACTCGATCACCAGAAGCCACAGCAGCCGTCCCAGACCCAGGGCTCGACGCTGCTTCCCGTCGTGGTCGACGGACAGACCGTCTTCGTACCGATCGACGCTCAAACGCTGGCGACCAGCGGCCTCGGCAGCCTGTCGGCGATCCCAGCCGACAGCACCACGAGCACGGAGCACGAGGCCATGAGTCCGCTTCACCGTAGAACCCTGCTCAGCGGCATCGCCGCTGCCGCTCTCCCCGGTCTGGGCCTGGAAGAACTCCAGCGCGTCGCGAGCGCCCTGGAAGACTCCCGCCGCTACCTCGACGGCCCGGTCGTCAACTACTTCCGTACCCAGCTCGACCACGCCAAGCATGACGACGGGCGCTTGGGCCCCAAGAAGACCTTGCCCATCGTCCTCGGGCTGCTCGGGGCGATTGAGCAGCACGCCCGGAACGTCAAGCCCAAGGCTCGCCGCGAGCTGCTGTCCGTCGGAGCCGACGGAGCTGAGTTCGCCGGATGGCTGTACCGCGACATCCACCAGCCCGGACAGGCCGGCTTCTGGTACGACCGCGCCATGGAGTGGGCTCAAGAAGCCGACGACGCCGCTATGCAGGGATATGTCCTGCTCAAGAAGTCCCAAATGGCCTACGATGACCGTGATGCCCTGCGGGTGCTCACGCTGGCCGAAGCAGCCCGTCACGAGCGGTGGCAACTGCCGCAGCGCGTCCACGCCGAGGTCACCCAGCAAGAAGCCCTCGGGCTGGCCATGACCGGCGAACCCCTGGACGCCGTCAAGCAGAAGCTCGACGAGTCCCGCAGCCTGCTGACCAACGTGCCCGGCGACGACCCCAACCCGCTGGGGGCCTACTTCGCCGAGGACACCCTCATGCTCCGTAACGCCGTCACGTACACCGAGGCGGGCAAGCCGAGCATGGCCGTGGAGCTGTTCAGCGAGGCGATCGCTTCCGGGACGTTGTCGCGCCGCGACACCGGGTTCTTCAACGCGCGTCGAGCTGCTGCCGTGGCGCTCTGCGGCGAGCCCGACGAAGCCGCCCAGCTCGGCCGAGCCTCCGCCGAAGTAGCCCACACCATGAAGTCGGAGCGAACCCTGCGCGTCCTCTCCGAGGTGCTGCACACCCTGGATCGCTGGAGTAGCCGGCCCGCGGTACGAGACTTCCGCGAGGCTCTGCGGGCTTCGTGAGGGTTACGGAAGCTTCATCAGCCAGTCGGTGACTGTCCGTCCTGGTTCTCGACGATCACACGCATGGGGCGGTTCGGATTTGGGAGCTTCTTCTCGATCTTCTCAATCGCCTTGCGGACATAGTGCAGGCTGCCCTCGGGCGCGTCTCGGGTCTCCCGGAAGTCGGAGAGGTCAATCTCGTAGGTCATCGGGGGGAGCGGTCCATGCGGCCCCTCCGCTTCCACTGTGATGGTGTGGAGTTGAGAGATGTCGTCCTTGACGATCTGGTGACCGATGCCGATGAACCAGGCGAGCTTGTGGCCGGGACCAAGAGACTTGATGCCGTTGCGAAGGCGTCGTTGGGCAGCGTCTCCCTTCGAGGAGGGATCGCTCGGAAGTGGAGGCTCGATAGTGGCGCGGATGTTGTGCGCGAAGGTCGGCCCGGAGTTGCCGAGGATGAGGTTGAACGCTGTTCCCTGCGCAGCGTCGGCGCGTACGTCCAGCCAGACGTACGGTTGGGCCGCATCTTCTGCGATCTTGCGTTGGAGGTCGGTCTGTGCCACCGCCGCATCGGCCGCCCTCTGTTGGAGCCTCGTCTGATCCCTCTGAATCGCCGTTTGATCCTTGGCGGCGTTGGCGGCCCGCCTGGTGTAAAAGGTGGAGACCAAGGAGACGATGGCTGCGGCAACAGCGGCTCCTGCGGCAGCGAATGCGGCGAGCGTTTCGGGCTTCATGTCCTCATGATCTCAGTGGGTCCAGGTAGATCCCACCTGTTTAGCGCTCTTTCGTCACCCACTCCGCCGCCGTCCGGATGACGAACGCCTGCCACTCCTGGCTCTGGGGGTTGAGGTACTGCGGATCGTCATGGACAGCGAAGCCGTGCTGTGCGCCCTCGATCTCGACCAGTTGGCACGGCGCGCGGAACTGGGAGACGGCCGACTTGGACGACTCGAACGGCACCAAGGTGTCCCCGGTGCCGTGCACGATGAGCGTCGGAGCCTCGACATCGCCGAGCGCTTCATGCGGACGCAGCCAGAACACCTCGTTGAAGATGGGCCGCCCGTGCTTGAGCGTCGGCGTGAACTGGATGAAGCCCTCCGACGCCAACTGCTGTGCTGCTTCGTCCTGGAGGTAGTCGTTCTCCCAGAAGGGCCGGCTGTCGATGGTGCGCTTCTTGTAGTCGAGCTGGGGGTTGAAGAGGACCAGGCGCGAGAGCTCGTCCGGACGCTGGGCGGCGTAGTAGGCACAGATCCCGCCGCCGAAGCTCGCCCCCAGCAACGTGACCTCAGCGGCCCCGGTCGCCTCGCGGACGTGCGCCAGCACGACCCGAATGTCGTTGAGGATGGCGGACAGCGTGAGGTCTTCCTGACGACCTTCGCTCTCCCCGTGCCCGCGGAGGTCGAAGCGCAGCGAGGCCACACCAGCCTCGGCCAGCCCGGACGCCAGCCGCGTGAAGAAGCCGCCTTCCTCGCGGGTGACGCCTCCACCATGGACGAGCACCACGGCTCGGGAGATTGGGTGCTCTGGCGTGACCAAGGTGCCCGCCAGGTGGAGACCGTCGAGGGTCCGGACGTTCACGTCAGTTGTCGGCATGGAGCAAGGGTAGTAGGGGTTGGGTGTGCCAGGGAGTTGTCGAAGAAACTAGTCATCGTTCAGATCTTGCGTGGTTGAGCCAATATTGCGTGGCCAGGCCGCGCAAACGACTGCTTCCTGGCCAGGAGTGAACGGTCATTCTTCGACAACTCTCTGCCCCAGCGAGAACGACGCTGTCCTGGCCGTTAGCCCAGAGGACGACCGCACAGCCGAGCGGTAGCATGATTCACGCTGCACATCTCCGCTGGTATGGATAGCCTTAAGGAGAGGGAGCGCAGAGGGCGAGCTTCCTGCCTGCGGCTCCCCTGGATTCGAGATCACCGCTTCCGAGGTGGTTCAAATGAGCGGCAGCAGTACGTATACGGATCAACAACTTTCCATCCTTGCGACCGTCGTGGAGCAATTCGCGCAGTCGGGAGACCGAAGCAAGGAAGCTGCGGCCCGTTTCGAGCTTGGCAGAGGCCTATTCCAGATGGAACAGGGCAGTGCGGCGTTCGAGCAGCTTCGCCGAGCGGTAGAGCTCTTCGAGCAGGATGAGCTCGCGGGTCCAGCAGGTCAAGCGCTTCTTGGCTGTGGTCACGCTCTGACGACCGAGGGACGACACCAGGATAGTCTCGCGTGGTTCGATCGCGCTATTAACCAGTTCGCCTGCAGCGGGTACACAGCCGGAGAGCTGGAAGCTTCGGCAGCCAAGCTCGAGGCCTTGGCCGATTTGAACCAGTGGTCCGACACTGATCTGGCCAGCAAGATTATCGCGTGGACCGAGAAAACAGACAGCCCGGAGCTGCTCACGTCCCGGCTGGTGGCATTCCGCTACCTGGCACAGTCAATGTTGGCGGTAGGAGACCCGGTGAGATCTCTTGAACCATCACGACAGGCCGCGGATGTTGCTGGTCGGCTGGGTAACCCCTACACCGAGGCGACCTTCCGGCTGGCGTACGCACACAATCTTCGGATAATTAAGCAAATGGGTTCGGCAGCCGAGGAATACAAGCGGGTACAGGCCATCACGCATGGTCTGTCCGGTGCTGAAGATCTTGAGCGACAAGCAGTGATTGGCTTGGGAGCGACACTGTGACTGAGGAACGGACGGGCGCGGACCTGCTCCTTCAGTTGGCAGAGCAATACGCCGTTACGGGAAACGCCCGTATGGAAGCAGAATGCCGCTACCAGAGGGCGCAGAACCTGCGCCGGAACCGGAAGACCGCTGAACGCATCAAGAATTTCGGGGACATATCGTCGTTGAATGAACTACGTAAGGAACGCGCAGTAGAGTACGAACGTGCTGCTGAACTGTTCGGCTCGGTCGGGAGTATGGCCGAAGCGGGACGATGCTGGTATCGGGCTGCATCTGAGTACAACTATCTATTTCCGCCCCGAGAGTACCGCGAAAAGTGCTATTCCACCTGCCGCACAGCCGCAGAGTGCTTTGGTGCTGCCGGTGATTGGTGGGGGGTGGGAGTAGCTGAATGCCTGGCCGGAGGGACTCTGCAGGCGGACATGCCCGGTGATCTGCCAGATCCACGGAGCATCCCGGCTTTCCAGCGTGCAGCAACTGCCTTCACCCGTGCGGATCGTCCTGTAGATGCCGCAGGTGCCGAAATGATGACTGCCGTCAGGCTGACGCAGGTCGATGGCGAGGAATGGCTCGCCGCCGCGGTCCAGGCCTTGCATGCTTATGAGCAAGCCCGGCCGAGTCTGCGGATGCCCAAAGACCGGGAAATTAACGACCAGACCATTGTCGCCAACGGGGCTCGTGTTCTGACCAGCAAGGTCAGAGAAACAGCCGTCTTCATGAGTCACCATCCTGCGTGGCGCGAACTCATCTGGCTACTCAATGAGGCTCCCAAAGCGCGCTCGTTCCAAGACCAACACATCCAGGGCGATACCTGGAGCCGCCTGGTCGCCGATGACAACACCCTATCGGAACTGATGACGCGGAGAAAAGCCCTGGAGCAGGAACAGACCGACCTCGCACATATGATCAAGGGAAAGCTTGCCGCTAGACTTCTCACGGCCGAAGATGAGGCTCAGGCCAGGACGGAACTCCGACGACTCGAAAAAGAACTAGAGAATGTCGACCGAAAGGTGGCTCGACGGTTCCGGGGAATCTCCCACGATACTCCTGAGAGGACTGAACTACTTAGCACTTCGCCGGTGGCTCCCGAGAGTCTGCAGCTCTGCTTGAAGCCGGGCGAGGCGTATATCAGTTACCGATGGCACGACGGCGCGCCCCTGCGTTCCGTCGTGACCCACTCCAATGTGACTGCCGATATTGTCGTGGGCGTGACCTCGGGATTTGCCACAGCCGCCGTTGCTGCTGCTCGCAACGGTAAAGTGCTTCCCCTCGACGACGCTCCAGAAGTCAGTCAACTGATAGGACAGGTTCCAGCGGATGTCGACACGCTGATTATTTCGCCTGACTCGCTTCTCCTCGGCGTCCCTTGGCCACAACTGCCGAATCCGGCCAATCCCGAACTCACTCTCGGCGAATCTTACACAATTGCAGTCATTCCTGCAGCGGGCGTTCTGCATCACCTTCGTGCCCGCCGTCCGAGAGCTGAACATGACGCCGCCTACCTGGGCGTGGCTTGCGATGGAGGGGACTACGCCGACGGCCCTCTTCTCTTCGTGGATCAAGAGGTGGGGAAGACCTGGCGGGATCACTTCGCAGATACCTCTTCAAGTTGCCTACTGTCTACGGACTGCGACAGGTTCTTGGTGCACGGGTGCAGCGCCGGCTTGCTCCACCTTGCGTGCCACGCTGAACCGAATGGACTGCTGCTGTCCCGCAACGGTTCTTGGACGCGGCCTACCGACCTACTTAGCACCCCCGTACGCTCGTTTAGCGCCGACATTCTGCTGCTGACCGGATGCAGCGCAGGAGACTTTTCTCAGGAGGAAAACAATGAGTTCCTCGGAGTCGTCCGTCAGCTCATCGTAGTAACCGGCGCGCAGGCTGCCGTTGTCAGCATGGCACCTGTTCCGGACCCGGCTGGGGTACTCTTCGCCGATTTGTTCGTATCAGCTTTGAACGGTAGAAGCCCAGATCGCCCGTGGCAAGCGCCCGATAGGCCGCTTACGGTCGGCGCGGCGGTGACCTGGGCACAGCAGACCATGCGCCGGAGGATACGCGTCGAAGACGCAAAGTCCCTCATAGATGACTGCCGCCTCCCGCAACCGGCACATCCTAGTTGGTGGTCCCCCTGGTTCGTAGTTGGTGACCCGGGGGCAACCACAAGGCGCCCATCACCTGACTAGACAACGGTTGGAGAAGACCGATGGACTACATATTGGACGTAGAAACCACCGACGCTAATTCGCTCATCTCCGCCATCAAGGACGACGTCAGCGCGACCAATTCAGACGAGATACCGATTTCTGACAACGGCGTCGGCTTGGGCGGCCCGACGGCTCCGCGGGGATCAATAGATGGGGTCCAGTTGGTGCAGCTTCTGCTGACGATACCGGTCGGGGTCACGGTTGAGGTTGCCGCCGATCAGATCATGAACTACTTCCGCCGCCGCAAGTACAGGGATCACGACGTCAGGGTGATAACCATCATCTGGACTGAGGAAACCCTAGACCCCGACGGAAACGTGCAGACGAACCTGAAACGACATCAGGTCGATCTTGGTGGTTCGCCCTGACGGGGTCACACAGAGGAGCGGTTCGGCGGTCACGTACGACGTTGGGAAGTTGGAGTCTCCTGGACCGGCCGGGCCTGTCCAGGCAGGTGCGTGCGATGCGGGCCGTCGGGCAGGACGAGGGGGCGATTGCCGCATGGTGTATGAACGTGTGGCCGACGGCTTCCCATCCGCGCAGGTCGCAGCACCCGCAGAGTGAACCCTGCTTTGAGGGCGAGGGCGAGTCCGAGGTTTGACTGAATGGCTCTGTCGGTAAGTGGTCAGCCTCGCTCGTTCGCGGCGGCAGCTTCCGTGGGTGCCCTCAACCCTCGCACCAGCTCCGCCGCATCCACACCCAACGCCTCGGCCAACTTCAGGATGTTGTGCAGGCTCACGTTGCGCTGCCCCCGCTCGACCTGCCCGATGAACGTCCAGTGCATGCCGCTGTCGTCGGCAAGGCGCTCCTGGCTCTTGCCGAGTTCGTTCCTGCGGGCTCGCACCCGGGCCCCAAAGGTCTGGGCGGCGTCTGAGATGGGCTGTTTTGCCATGACAAGCCCAACTACATAAGTCCCAAGCCTTAAGATCCAGAGACGATGTATCCCAACCCTCTATATCCCATGACTATGTGTCCTATGCTGCCTCTCAAGCAGCCCCGAGACGCGGAGGAGGTGAGGGTCATGCTGTTCGTCAACGGCAGCGGCGGTAGCGGCGGCACGGGCCGCTAGGCATCCGCGCTTCGAGTTCCGAAGACCCCGAGTCGCACTCACGCGGCTCGGGGTTTTCGCATGCCCAGCATTGCCCTGAGCTGCACGTTTGTTACAATTGATCTTGTATATGGCAAGTCCGTTAGAGCGCCTCTACCAGACCAAACTCGCACTCCACGCGACCCTCGTCACGGTGGTTGGTATCGCGCTGATGCTCCTCGCCCACTGGGCGAGCGGCAACGCCGCCGGCACCTGGCTGGACAACATCCCCGTGATGGAAGTCGGTTCGGCCCTCTTCACGACCGGCCTCATCGCCATCTTCTTCGAGTACATCGACCAGGCCGATGCCGAGGTCCGTGCCAACCAGCGCCTCCGCAAGGTCCTGTCCGAAGAGGCTCCCGCCATCCGGGACGCTGTGGTCGACGGCTTCGCTTTCGCGCCCGACTCCCTGACCAACGTCGCCTCCAAGCAGACCCTCGACCGCATCGTCGAGAACTGCCTGTCCATCCGGCTCGGTGACAAGGAACTTGCTGCCGACGCGTACCAAGACCTCCGGGAGCAGATCATCGGAGCCCGGCAACGCTGGGAGGATGCCCACGTTGCCGTAGCGCTCACACCCTGGGCCAAGGGGCCGGCGGAAGGCCGAGGCGCGATGTTCGTCGCAACCATCCGTTGGGAGTACCGCTTCGTACCGTCGAGCCCCATACTCCGCTTCTCCTGCGTCTCCGACCTGGACGCGTACCGAGAGCTGCTGGCCGACCCAACTTCCGCAGCAGAGTGGTACTTCCCGCCCGTCGACGACCTCGACGCCACGTCGCCCGACGTCTTCGAGCTCGTAGAGCTGACCGTCAACGGCAAGCCGCAGAGGATCCGGCGCAGCGTCCGCAAGGAGGGCCAGGTCTTCACCTGCAACCTCGGCAGCGACGTGAAGACCGACGAAGAGGTCATCGTCTCGTACACCTACCGCGTGTTGGTTCAGCAGCACGGGCACGTCCTACACCTCGACCTTGCCCAACCGACTAAGGACTTCCGGGCTGAGCTTTGGTACGGCGATTGCGGTATCCGCTACATGAACGTCCTGGACTACCTCTCCGGTCCACGCCAGCCGCGGCACACCCACCTGTCAGCATCGGACCCCTCACCGAGCGTTGAAGTCGCGTACGAGGGCTGGACGTTCCCCAAGGGCGGCGTGGCGTTCGTGTGGGTGCTGGAGCGGGAGATACAGGAGGGGACTGCGCTGCGTGGGCGCAAGAAGTGATCGAGATCGGTCGCGTGAGGTCATTATCGGAAGATCGTCTGACGTGGTCATGTAATGCAGCGTCAATCAATCATGTCCACATCCGCTACTGTGTGTGGCCCGTTCGGCTGAAGTTGCCGATGTGTCAGGACATTCACGTTGTGACGGAGATGGCTACAGCATCCCCGGCAATCCTTCATCGAGGTGGGCACCCGCCGGTTGTGGATCAAGATCATCAAAGTGTAAGAGCAGCGAGGAGGCGATGTGCTCACCAAGATCATCATTCAGAACTACCGAACGTTTCGTGACTTCAAGCTTGAGTTCGACGCAAGGATGAACATCCTGGTCGGCGACAACGACGCAGGGAAGTCCACGATCCTGGAGGCGATCGGCCTCGCCCTGACCAGCAAGGTCCGAGGGCGTCCTCTGGCCCAAGACTTGTCGCCGTATCTGTTCCACAGGGACGCGGTGAGCGAGTACATCTCCGCACTGCGAGAGGGCCGAGAGGCGAAGCCGCCGGAGATCATCATCGACCTCTTCCTCGACCCGAAAACGGGACCCGCCGCGCTGAGGGGTACCAACAATCTCCTGAAGGTCGATGAGCCTGGCGTACGCATCCGTGTCGCGCTCAACCCTGACTACGAACCCGAGTACAAGGAGTTCATCAAGAACCCGAGCAAGGTCCGGCTCGTGCCGACGGAGTACTACAAGGTTGATTGGCTGGGTTTCTCGGGGAACGGGATCACGTTCTTCAGCATCCCGGCTACGGCGTCGCTCATCGATGCTGCCAACATCCACCTACAGAGCGGCGTCGACTACTACCTGAACAACCTGATCAACTCGCACCTCAAGGCGGACGAGCGCGTCAAGTTGGCACGGGCGTACCGCAGTCTCCGCGAGAACTTCGCGGAAGACGACGCGATCGTGAAGATCAACGAAGCGCTGCGCGGCGCCCCGAGCGACGTGAGCGACCGCGAGCTGACCCTGAGCATCGACGTGTCCCAGAAGTCGAGTTGGGAAAGCAGCATCGTCCCCCATCTTGACGACCTCCCCTTCCAGTACGTCGGCAAGGGGGAGCAGAGCACGCTGAAGATCCTGCTGGCTCTCAATAGGAAGGTGGAGGAAGCGCACATCGTCCTCGTTGAGGAGCCGGAGAACCACCTGTCGTTCCCCAACCTGGGTAAGTTGGTGAACAAGATCGGTGAGAAGTGCAAGGAGAAGCAGGTCTTCATCACGACCCACAGCTCCTACGTGCTGAACAAGCTCGGCCTCGAAAAGCTCGTCCTGCTGTCCCCGACAGAGGGGTTCAGGCTCGACAGCCTTCCGGCTGACACACAGCACTACTTCAGGAAGCTGTCCGGGTACGACACGCTGCGCCTGGTGCTCGCGAAGCGGTCGCTCCTCGTCGAGGGGCCATCGGATGAACTGGTCGTCCAGCGGGCCTACATGGACGTGCACGACGGCAGGCTTCCCGCTGAAGATGGAATCGACGTTATCAACGTTCGTGGGCTCTCATTCAAGCGGTTCCTCGACATCGCTTCCTTGCTGACACAAAACCGCGTCGCCGTCCTCACAGACAACGACGGCAAGGACGCGAGCGAGGTGATGCAGAGGTACGCCACCTACGTTGCGTTCCTGAATATCTCCGTGCACGTCGGCCAGAACAAGGATTACAAGACGCTGGAACCGCAGCTGTTTAAGGCGAACGACCTGGCGACAATGAATGCCGTGCTCGGGCAGAGCTTCACGTCCGAGGACGACCTGTTGGCGTACATGAAGTCTCACAAGACGACCTGCGCGCTGACTATCTTCGAGAGTGATCAGACCATCAACATGCCGGAGTACATCAGGGATGCAGTCGCCTAATAACCTCGCCGTCATAGCGGCGGCCGGCTCGCGCAAGACCCAGCACATCATCGATTGCGTTCTCGCTGACCCGACGAAGCGCATGCTGGTAACGACCTACACCAACGAGAACCTGCACCAGCTCGTGAACCGGTTGAGCGCAGGCACCGGGATGCTCCCGAGCCACGTCAAGGTCATGGGGTGGTTCACGTTCCTGCTGAACGAGTGTGCCCGCCCGTACCAGAGCTTCGTCCTCGGTGAGACCGGCGTGATGGAGGGGCTCAACTTCCTAGGGCAACGTCCCCGGTACATCCCGAAGAGCAACGCCAAGCGCTATTACCTCGACTCCGGCGACGCCGTGTATCGCGATGGCGTATCCGCCTTCGCCCACGAAGCCAACACGTTGAGCAGGGGTCTGGTCGTGAACCGACTCGCGGACATGTACGACCACATCTACGTTGACGAGGTCCAGGACATGGCGGGCTACGACCTGGAGCTCCTTGAGCTCCTGATGAGGTCGCCCATTGCCGTGACGGTGGTTGGTGACCCTCGACAGGCCACCTTTGCAACGAACAACGCCAACAAGAACAAGAAGTATAAAGGGAGCGGCATCGTCGACTGGCTCGGCGAGCGTAGCGAACTGTGCGTCGTCGAGAACCGTGTCGAAAGTTACCGGTGCAGTCAGGACATATGCGACTTCGCTGATGCCCTGTACCCGGAGCTTGCCCGTACGACCTCGAAGAATACCGAGACCACGGGACATGACGGCATCTTCGACATCAAGAAGTCGGAGTTGCTTGAGTACGTCGAGAAGTACTCGCCGGTCTTGCTGCGTTGGGATAAGCGGGCCGACACTAGCGGCCTCGACGCAATGAATATGGGTGCCTCGAAGGGTAGCACCTTCGACCGGGTGCTCATCTTCCCGACGCAGCCAATGATCAAGTACTTCCACACTCGGGATTCCAGCCAGGCGGGTGACAGGGCGAAGCTCTATGTAGCGGTGACGCGAGCGAAGTACAGCGCTACGTTTGTGATTCCGTGAGCGCTACTTGGTCCAAAATCCATAGCCGAGGCAAAGATCCTCTATCCCTCTGCTGACTTACTGCGTCTGCCACCCCGGTCGGCGCCTCCAGCCTCCGGCTTCTCTTCTGGCTTGCTAGCCGTAGCTCCGAGTATCCCTTGAATGGCCGCTCGTCGCTCCTGGAGCCTGCGCTCCTCTTCCTCGATGCCTGCCATAGCCTTTTCGCGTACCTCTTCATCGGCAAGCTTTTTGTCGACCCAGGTTGTGAGCGCCTCTACACCAACCTCGTTGACCGACTGATCTGTGATCCCTCGGAGTCCCTCAACCTGCTCCCGTAAGGCCGGGTCAATACGCACCGCAAAGACCACTGGCTTGCGCTCTTCCTCTCCTCCAGGTACTTGCGGTGGCATGCCTGGTTGTTGTTCGCCCATTTTGAATCCCTCCCTGTCGTGCGGTAATTGGTAATGACTTTATTTATAGCGCAGGTGGTGGAGTAATTCAATGTATAGGGAAGCGCCCCACTCTCCATCCCTTGATGAGAGCAGGGCGCTTTTGACTGGGAACTACTCTGAGCCGTGGCCGTGCACTGGATTGAGCCGTCCCGGCAGTTTCATCACGCCACAGGCGGTCGCATCTTTACGCCCGCCCGCTTGAGCGCTTTGCATACCGTGCTGGCGCTGACGTGGAGTTCGTGCCCGATTTGCTGCGTGCTCCAGCCCTGCTCGTAGAGTTCCGTCGCTCTGGCTACGCGGTCTGGTGTCAATCTTCGTCTGTGCCCGCTTCACGATTCCCGCCCGCTTCAAGTGCCCATCGACGGTGGAACGGTGTACGCCGTAGCGGCGGGACAACTCCAACATGCTCGCACCCCGCCGGTACGCATCCACCAGCTCAGCAACCTCGACCTGCGACAGGATGCGGTTCTCGTGGACTTCTGTTGCGACCGCTGAGTTGTCCTGGCCGAGTTCCGGCTGGCACTTCGGTTCAGTGTCGGCACCCTCCAGTGCCTTGAGCAGCCTCAACAGGGGTGCTCCAGGGTTCGAAAGGGAGTCCGCAAGGCGCACAACGCGTTACGCCGCTGACCTGGGGTGTCCTCCCCAAGGAGGCGTTCCATTCGGCCTCGGACTTCTCGTCCGGGACCGTTTGCGTGAGCGGAAGGACGTCCTCGTCGAGGGTGTCGGCACGGTGCCGAGGTCGCGGTGGACCTGGTCGAGGGCGGCTCGGCCCGGGTACGCCAGCGGTCCGTGCCGTGCCGAACATCGTGCGCCGCTCGACGGCCGGGCGCCCCGCGCAGGCGACTGACATCCTGGTGCACCTCTGCTCCTCCGTCGCGTCCAGGCTGACTTCGCCAGGCAGGATCGAGTATCGGAGCCAGAGGCCCGGCCGACCCGAGTTCGGTCGGCAGGCCGTACGCCCCGGCACCAACATGCATCCCGGCGCGCTCAGGAGGACCACGCCGCGAGGAGTTCCGCCGGGCCGTACGCGGCGTCTCGGCCGTGAAGGTGATCGAGGAGTACCCGAGCGTCTCCTGGGTGTCCTTCAGGTCGGTTCCGGCCGCGTAAACGGCCTTCTGGCCGCCGCTCTTTTCGGGACGTGGCGCCTCAGGCACTGGCGCCGGTCTCTTCTGCTCGTCAGTGCCGAGCAGCGGTTCGTGAGGCGCTGCGGAGTTGGGCGGCGCCTGCCGGCCGCGTGTCGGCGTACACGTGGATCGTCTCTGTGTACGCCGGTGGATGAGGGTTGTACGCTGCGAACGTGGAGGGGGACACGTATCGCTTCGGCGAGTACGAGCTGGACACTGCCCGGCACCAGCTCCGCCGGGCCGGCGAACCGGTCCACGTCGAGCCCCGGGCCCTGGACCTGCTGCGCCACCTGGTTGAGCGCCGTGACCGGGTGGTGGCGAAGAACGAGCTGCTCGACGAGGTGTGGGGTGACCGCTTTGTCAGCGAGGCCGCCCTCACCACGGCGCTGCGGACCGCGCGCCTGGCCGTGGGTGACACCGGCAGCCGGCAGCAACTGATCCGCACCGTGCACCGGCGGGGATACCAGTTCGTGGCTCCGGCGACGGTCATCGGAGGCGGCCGGTCCGCCGGCTCCGATCGAGGGCCCGGCGTTGAGTCGGCAACAGCCGACGGACCGAGCGGCGCCGACCGTCAGACGATCCGGTTCTGTCGGGCCGACGACGGTGCCCGCATCGCCTATGCCACCGTCGGCTCGGGCCCGCCTTTACTCAAGGCGGCCAACTGGATGACCCACCTCGACCTCGAGTGGACGACTCCGGTGTGGTCGCACTGGCTGGGCGGCCTGGCCCGCAAGCGCCAACTGATCCGCTACGACGAGCGGGGGTGCGGCCTGTCGGACTGGGCGGTGCCCAGCTTCACGTTCGATGACTGGGTCGACGACCTCGAGACCGTGGTCGAAGCCGTGGGGCTCGACCGCTTCCCGCTACTCGGGGTGTCGCAGGGCGGTGCGGTGGCGGTGGCCTATGCCGTGCGCCATCCCGAGCGGGTCAGTCGGCTGATCCTCGCCGGAGCCTACGCCCGAGGACGGCAGATCCGGGCGCGGAACGAGGCCGAGGGCGACGATGCGGCCCTCGACCTGGATCTGGCCCGGGTGGGGTGGACCCACCAGGACCCCAGATTCCTGCGGGTCTTCGCCACCCAGTTCCTGCCCGAGGGCACGCCGGAGGACTGGGACGGGTTCACCGCTTTCCAACGGCAGACGACCTCGCCGGCCAACGGGGCCCGTTTCCTGGAGGAGTTCGCCCGGATCGACGTGTCCGACATCGCCCACCGCGTGGACTGTCCAACGCTGATCATCCACTCGCGCGACGACGAGCGGGTGCCGGCCTCGCAGGCCAATGAGCTGGCGTCTCTCATTCCCGACAGCCGACTGGTCCTGCTCAAGAGCCGTAATCACCTGCTCACCGCGTTCGAACCGGCCTGGGACGAGTTCCTGTCCCACATCGACGCTTTCCTGGCCGAGTGACCTCAGCGGCCGGCCGCCGATGGACTGCTGGGCCTGGGCCTGGGCCTGGGTCTGGGCCTGGGTCTGGGTCAGGCAGCCGGCCGTCTGTGGGCCGTGGGGCCGGCGGGCGTTTCGGCTCCCGCCCGGGAGCGGCGGGCGGCCAGCAGGAGTCGGACGGCCATGACCGGGGTCATCAGTGACTCGCGTCGAGCCAGCAGGTTCTGCACCCGCAGCGTCGGGCGGGCCACCGGGACGGAGGTGTGACAGGCCCTGGAACACCTTGTCGAGGTAGCGGTTGACGAGGTCGGTGCCGGGGGGGGGAGTGGGCCCGCTGGTGCGCGGGTCGGCGAAGTCGGCCCCGGCCGCGGTCTTCCACGGCACGTCGACCATCTTCGCGGCCCGCCGGTCGAAGTCACGCGCCGGCGCCAGGGAGGCGGGGCCGTGGCGTTCAACGGCCCGGCCCAGGGCCCGGGCCTGCAGGGCCGCCGACGACATCCCCTGCGCGTGACCGCGTCCTGCGGCAGGCGGTCGGTCCCGTTCCAGTAGCTCCACCCGATCGACGTGGTCACTCAGGACCCCTGCGGTCACCAGACCCGCCGAGCCCGCTCCGATGACTGTGGCGGTGGTGCCGTTACGCTCCCTCATCTCTCATCCTTCTGGCTCGAACCCGGCCAGGAACTGTGGGCAGCCGGAAGCCGACCCATGGCGAGCCCGAAAGCCACCATGAAGCGATCACGAGGTCGAGCCCGGGAGTGGTCAACACCTGAGGCGTGCGGCCGTGGTGAACGGGAGGCGATGTCGGCGACGTTCACGTGTACGCCGGCAGGCGACGGTGTGTGGGCGTGCACCGGCATCGACGTGCGCAGCCGTACGACCGCCGGCGTGGCCCGGTTCATTCACCAACGGCAGCCCGCAGCATCAGGCCGGGCCTGAACACCCACCGGCTCCGACGGCCGCGACCACCACGGCGACCGGCCGGAGCCGACCAGGGGTGACAACTCCAAAGCCGTGGACGGGAACCGCTTGGCCGACCCGGCTGTCGACTGGGGGCGGCGCCCTCAACTCCCCCTCAGGAAAACCTCAGACCTCCACCAAGCTTTCACCTGGTGGAGGGCCCGATGCTTGATCGGTGCCGGGCCAAGGAGCATCCATACCGGACATCGGCCCCGGCCCGGCGTTCATTTCAGACGCAAGACACCGATGAGAGAAGGACACACCATGCGACTCGACAACACCAGGGCATCCGGCCCGATCCGGACTCGGCGTGGCCTGGCGCTGCTGATCGCCACGGGAGCCGGGCTGGGCTCCCTGCTGCTGGGAACGGTTCCCGCACATGCCAACGCCACCACCAAGCACGTCGCGTCGGACGGCCAGTCGGTCGCGTTCAAGACGAGCGACAGAAGCAAGCGCGTGCGCGGCGATATCACGTTCACCGTGAAGGCGGACGGCAACTGGAAGATCGACGCGGACGCGACCAACCCGCGCCCCGCGGGCCGCAACGTCCGCTGGACCTGCGACCTGTCGTGGGACGCGTCGACCGTCACGCACAAGACCGGGAAGAAGTGGGTGCCCCGCAAGAAGACCCGCACCCTCACCGCGGAAGCATACGACCCCTTCATCCAGGCGGACTTCGCCACCATCGTCGCCCGCGGGACGGCCGACTGCGACATCGTCATCGGCTAAGCGCTCCGCTGGAAGTCCGGTGCCACATCTGCGGGTCCGTCGTGGCTGGTCGCGCCCCGCGGCGGAGCCGCAGATGTACACAGCCCCGCGCCCCTTTGGGGCGCTGCCGAACCGCACCGGACTTCGCCTGGCCCGCTTAGTCGGACCGAGCTCCGTCAAACTGTGACCGCGAACGTTGATCGCGAACGTTGATCGCGTCACGCGCGCTCCGGCGTTCTTCCCGAACCGTTCACGCAGGTCTTGCGCGAAGGGCTGTCCGACCGCAGGCCGGGCAGCCCTTCGCGCAATCCGTCAGCGCGCGATCTCCAGGACGCGCAAGAGTGATGCCCTCGGCAGCCGCAGGTGGTTGGCGTATGACCGCCCGTGGCCGGCCTGCCGGCGGTGACAGGCCGGGTCCCGCGGTCTCGGGGAAGCGCCGGGCCCAGCCGGTCGCCCGGATCGAGTCACCCGGATCGAGAGGGTCGTCCCGCTGATGTCTCCGAGCCCACTGACAGCACCGAACGGGGAAACGCCAGGCATCGGTTCGCCGCTCCACTGCGTCGCCGTCCCGTCGGGCGGGGCTCGAACTCCACTTCCTGGGCGGCGTCGGCGTACCACGCCCGGGCATCGGCGGGAGCGCGGCCCGGAACCCGCACGAGTCCCCGCTACGACCGGGCGCCACGACGTACGAGGTCGAAGACGACCTCCCGGGGCGGGGATCGGCTGTTGGCGGGTGGCCTCGAAGCCGGTTCGGAGATCGGTGCGCAGCCTCGCGTCGTCGGACGCGTCCTGCCTGCCCGGCTACTCGGCGAGGAAGTTGTCGAGGTGGGAGAGGAAGGTGGGCCAGGCGGGGTCGGCGGCGGTGAACAGGTGGTTGCGGCTTTCGAGGAGGATCAGCCGACTGTCCGGGATGAGAGCGGCCAGTTCCAGGGCCTGTGAGACGGGGACTCGCGCGTCGTCGCGGGAGTGGATGATCAGCGTGGGACAGGTCACCTGGTGGGCGATGTCGGAGACGTCGATGCGGGCGAATTCTTCCAGGAAGCGAAGACCGTTGGCGGGCGAGGTCGTCTGCCGTGAGTAGGCGGCGAACGCGTCCCATTCCGCGGGTGTGGCGTCGGCGAGGAACTGGGAGGCGAAGAAGCGCAGGAAACTGCTGTCCTGGGAGCGCCATCCGGCGCGGGCGATGTTCAGGTCGACCTGAGCGGCATAGCGCTCGGCGTCGTTGCCGGCGCGGATCTGCTGTCCCCGGGCGTAGGCCGCGGTGAGGACCAGCCGGCTGACCCGCTCGGGGCGACGCGCGGCGTAGGCGACCGCCACCGCGCCGCCCTGTGACACCCCGAGCAGTGGGAAGCGGTCGAGGCCGACGGCGTCGACCACGGAGTCGAGGTCGTCGACCAGGTCGTCGAGGGTGAAGCTGGGCACTGTCCATTCGGAGAGGCCGCAGCCCCGCTCGTCGTAGCGGATGAGCTGCCGGTTGCGGGTGAGGCCGTCGAACCAGTGTGCAAACATCGGGGTGGTCCGATCGAGGTCGAGGTGGGTCAGCCAGTTGGCGGTCTTCACCAGGGGCGGGCCGTCGGCGGTGATGGCGTAGGCGATGCGGGTGCCGTCGGCGGACCGGCAGAACCGGATGACCTCGTGGTCCGCGTCTGCCGCTGCCGCAGTGGCGCGGGCGGTGGGCGTGGCGGGCGGAGTGGTGGAGGCCACTGTCGCGCCCGCGACGAACTGATAGCCGCGCCCACGCACAGTGCGAATGAACTGCTGTCGCGTGCCGCTGTCACCGATCGCGAGGCGGGCGGTGCGCAACCAGGCGGCGAGTTCGGCCTCGCTGACCGTGCGTCCGCGCCCCACCGTGTCGAGAAGCTCCTCCTTGGGCACGACGCGGTCGCGGTGCACGATGAGGTGGCAGAGCAGATCCACGGCTTGAGGTTCGATGTGAACCTGCTGTCCGTCGTGGCTGAGCCGACGGCGATCTGTGTCCAACTCGTACTGCCCGAGGTGGTAAACCGCGCCGTCCACAACAATGACTGTATATCGTTTTTTCGGCCCTGCGGGAGTTGCCCAGCACGACGCCCGCGCCCTGCGCGGCGCGTACGCCTGATGCTCCGCGAGCCCGCCCCCAAGGACGGCACTGCCCTGGCGATGCTTCTCGACGCCGCGATCCTCGCCGCCACCCTCGCCGAAGCCGAAGCCGCAGCCACAGCGACCGGCCACAACCCCGAGCTGCTCCTCCGGCAGGCTGCCGGGCAACGCGCCCTGGACGGCGCCGGCCACCCGCACGAGACCTGACCTGGCGTATCCAACACCTCAGCGTGAGAGCGGCACCCGGCGCACGTGCCCGCAGCACAGCACGGGCCCACAGCGCTGATCAGCATGTCGTCGAGAATCACGTGGCTCATCTCCTCCCGTGGGTAGCCGGTGGCCCGGGAGATGTCGGCGTCGCGGACTACGCAGTGCACGCAGCCGCGCTCGCGGAACCGGCGACGCAGGATCAGCCCGGCCTGGCGGAACGGGCCCAGCGCGCGGGAGCCCTTCGGGGTGCCGGTGGGGTACCGGTGGGGTACCGATCCGGCGCCGGTGGGCTGTCGGCAGGCACAACAGGTGATCCACGACATGGCGCGGGACATCGAGCACGGCAGGATGGCCGGCCAACGTGAAGCCTCAGGCTGAGTGGACAGGACCTTGTGGTGAGGCCTGCAAGGGAAGATCTGCGCGACTCGTGAAGGTCAACTCACTGAGAAAACCCTCAGTACTAGTCTGATCCCCCTGAACAGCTTTTCGAAGCACGGCACATGGGAAAGGTGACCGGTGATGTCGCTGAGCCCCGGCGATCTGGAGTCCATAGGCGGCTATACGCTGGTCGGTCGGCTCGGCAGTGGTGGCATGGGCGTCGTCTATCTGGGCCGCTCGGACTCGGGACGGCAGGTCGCGGTCAAGGTCGTGCACGCGCAGTACGCGCAGGACGAGGAGTTCCGGACGCGCTTCAGGCAGGAGGTCGCGGCGGTCCGCCGGGTGAGCGGGGCGTTCACGGCCCCGGTGGTGGATGCCGATCCGGACGCCGAACAGCCGTGGATGGCGACGCTGTATGTGCCGGGCCGCACGCTGTCGGACATCGTGGCCAAGGACGGCCCGTTGCGCGGACGCGAGTTGCGCACGCTCGCGCTGGGCCTTGTCGAGGCGCTGCGGGACATCCACCAGGCCGGCGTGGTGCACCGTGATCTGAAGCCGAGCAACGTCCTGATGGCCGAGGACGGACCCCGCGTCATCGACTTCGGCGTCTCGCACGCCGTCGACAACGAGGCCCTCACCGTGACCGGGCGGTTGATCGGCACCCCGCCGTTCATGTCTCCGGAGCAGTTCGCCGCGCCGCGGGATGTCACCGCGGCCTCGGACGTCTTCTCGCTGGGGTCGTTGCTGGTGTATTCGGCCACCGGTACCCGTCCGTTCGACGGCGCCAGCCCTTACCTGACGGGCTATCAGGTGATGTACGAGGCTCCGGCCCTGGACGGAGTCGCCGAACCGCTCCGGAGCATCGCCGAACGCTGTCTTGCCAAGGATCCGGCCGCCCGGCCCGAACTGGCCGAGCTGCACCGTCTGTTCCTTACGCTGCCGGATTCCGCCGCGCCGGTGGCGCCGGTGGCGCCGGTCGCGCCGGTCGCGCCGGTCGCGCCGGTCGCGCCGGGAGTGGCCGACTCGGCGGAGACCGGCAGCCAGGTTTCCCATAGTCGCCCCGTTCCACGAGGCCGGGCCACCCCCGCGGGGAAGGGGGGAACGGACAGCACCCGGACCGGTCACGGACGTCGACGGCGGCGCGTCCTCGTCGGCCTCGCCGCAGCCCTGGTCGTCGCCGGGCTGAGCATCACGGCAGTGAAAATCGGATCGGATCAGAACAACACTTCCCAGTCGCCCACCGCGCCCGTGTCCGCGGCCCCCGCCGGCGAACCCACGGTGACGCCACCGCCGAAGCACGTGCGGTGGGACTACCAGATCGGCGGCGCGTACACCCCGCCGACCGGTGTGCAGGTGGTCAGTCGCAGCTACGAGGACGCGCCCGCGCCAGGTGCGTACAACATCTGCAATCTCAACGCCTTCCAGGCACAGGAGGACGCGGAGGGCGACTGGGACTCCGACCTGCTGCTGCGCGACGCCGACGGGGATGTCGTCTACGCCAAGAACTGGGGCGAGGCGGTCCTGGACATCCGCACGGACGCCAAGCGGAAACGTATCGCCGCCAAGGTGAACACCTGGATCGACGAGTGCGCGGCCAAGGGGTACAAGGCCGCCGAGCCCGACAACTACGACACCTTCACCCGCTTCCCGAGATACCTCACGGCCGACCAGGCCAAGGCGTTCATGAAGCTGCTGTCGGCGCACGCCCACGAGAAGGGCCTGGCCGTCGCCCAGAAGAACACCGTGGAGCTCGCGCCCGACCGTGCGTCCGTGGGCCTGGACTTCGCCGTGGTGGAGGAGTGCGGCAGGTGGAACGAGTGCGGCGAGTTCGCCGAGGCGTTCGACAACAACGTGCTCGTGGTCGAGTTCACGGAGACGGGCATGTCGGAAGCGTGCTCCGGCTGGAGCAGCACACTGAGCATCATCCGCCGCGACGAGAACGTCGTGCCCAAGGGCACGAGCGGCTACCTCCGCCAGGCCTGCTGACGCCAAACCCGCTGAACGGCGGTACAGGTTCGCGGGACCAGCCCGCCCCGCGGCCCGCCGGGCACGGGACTGGGTCCGCACTTCGGCGCCGTATCGCCGCCATGTGTTACGCCTCGGCCAGGAGGGCCACGCGGCCAGAAGTTGCGCGGCGAGGTCGTGCTCGACGTGTACGACGCCCGTGCGCTGCGCACCGACCGTGCGACCGGCGGCTGAAGCCCGGTGTTCTACGTGGCCGGACCCCGCGTGCCGGTGTCTCAGGCCGCCGTGTAGCCGAGCTGGCGCCTCATGTACGGGGTCATGAGGGTCTTCGCCTTGGCCAGGGTGGTGGTGCGGCCGCCGAGGACCGCGGTCTCGCCGCCCGGTACGGGCAGCATGGTCACGCCGTCGGCCGGGCCGAAGGGCACGATGAGCGGGGTGCGGTGGGTCGGCCGGTAGAAGCGGGGCTCCTTGCGGTGCCTGCCGGAACTGTGCAGGTAGGCGCGGATGTTCCAGGCGGCGAGGTCCGCCTGGGCGAGCGCGGCGGGAGTGATCTTGAGCTCGGTGGCGTCGTTCACGTCGCCGACCGCGAACACATCCAGATGTCCCTCGACGCGGAGCGCCCGGTCGACCTTCACGTGCCCGGCCCCGTTCAGCCAGTCGCCGTGTCCGGCCAGGCGCAGCCAGAGCGTGTTGGGGGTGGTACCGGTCGCCCAGAAGGAGGCGTCGGCATCGATGACGTTGCCGTGGGTGTCGCGATAGGTGCCGAAGTCGTTGCCCGGGGACATGAAGGCGTCGAGCCGCACCTCCACGTCGTGGGACTCCAGCCAGTGGCGGGCCTTGCGCCCGGCCCGCGCGCTGCCGGTGGAGTGGAGCAGCGCCGGACCGGCGTGGGCGAGTGTGACCCGGGCGTCCGGGCGGGCCAGGCGGATCTCGGCGCTGAGCTCGATGCCCGAGGGGCCACCGCCGACGACGAGGATACGGTCGGCGGAGGCGATGTTCTGCTGGTGCGCGGCGAACGACTTGACCGCCTCCTCGGTGGTCGTACCGGTGAAGCGGGCCGGTTCGGGGTAGTCGGCCCCGGTGGCGATCACCACCACGTCGTACGGCAGCCGCTCACCTGTGGCGAGCACCACCTGCCGCTCGGCGGTGTCGACGCGGACCACCTTGCCCAGGGCCACGCGGCCGTTGCGCAGCAGCCGGTCGTACGGGATGAAGGGCGTCACCGTCCACTCCGGGCGTACGCCGGCGCGCAGGGAGACGATGCGGTGGAAGAAAACCTCCTTGCGGTCCACCAGCGTGACCCGTGCCGTCTCGTCCAACCGTTTCGCCAGACGGACGCCCGCATAGCCGCCGCCTATTACCACTACGTCGCTGTCACGCACACCGAGCTCCTGTGCCTGTGGGGGAGCGAGGGCCGCGGTGGGGGCCGCCATTGGCCACTCGACTGGCGGCGAGCGTAACGCTTGAAACATCAAGTCATGCTGGGACTTTGTGTGCGTTCTGTGAAGTGACAGTGCCGATGCCGCCCCGGCCGACGGGGGCGAGAGCCCCGTCGGCCGGTGAGCGCGGGTCGGTCAGGTCAGGCCGTGGCGCACGTCGTGCCGCTGAGGGTGAACGTGGTCGGGGCCGTGTTGGTGGCGCCCTTGGTCCCGGTGAAGCCGACGGCGACCGAGCCGGCGGCGGGGATGGTGGACGTGTAGGAGGCGGGGGTGACGGACACCGTGCCGCCGGTCTGGATGGGGGTTCCGCCCCACATGTTGGTGATGGTCTGGCCGTCGGCGAAGGCGAAGGACAGGGCCCAGCCGTTGAGCGTCGCCGTGCCGGTGTTGCGGATGGTGATCTCGCCCTGGAAGCCGCCCTGCCACTCGTTCACGACCCGGTAGGCGACGGAGCAGCCCGTGCCCGGGGTGGTGCCGTCCGTGGTGACGTCCACCGTTGCCGAGCGGGGCGAGCGGTTGCCGGCCGCGTCCCGGGCGTAGACGGCGAAGGTGTACGCCGTGTCGGCGGTCAGGCCGGACACGGTCGCGGCGTTGGTGGTGGAGGCGGCGACCGTCGTTTCGGAGCCTGAGCCGGAGGCGATCCGGACTACGTCGTAGCCCGTTACGCCAACGTTGTCAGTGGCCGCGGGCCAGGTCAGGCTGACCGAGGTGGCAGTCACGGCGGAGGCGGTCGGGGTGCCGGGGGCGGTCGGGGCCTGGGTGTCGCCCGGGGTGCCGCCGCCGAAGATGGTGGCCTCCTTGGACGTCTGGGCTATGCCGTTGACGCCGTTGAAGATCCGCTGGCCCCAGGGACTGAGCCGGTTCGGGTCGAAGTCGATCGCCAGGTCGAGGATCGGGTCGGTGTTGCCGCTCCAGGACCAGGCCAGGTAACCGAGGTCGAGCTGCTCGGCGGCGGCCAGCATCGTGTCCTCGTCCGGGTCGCCCCACTGGTCGGGCGGGCCGCCGAACTCGCCTATGAGGATGGGCAGTCCGGCGTCGACGAAGGCGTTCAGGTAGTCCGTGATCTCCTGGGCCGTGTCGAAGACGCTGTACATGTGGATCGAGAAGGTCAGGTTGCCGGTGATGTCGGCGTCGTACACGGTCTGGGCGTTGGCACGCATGACGCCTTCCCAGTCCTGGCCCCAGTTGGGCGCGTCCACCATGATCGTGTGCTCGAACCCGGCGGCCCGCAGCTTCTGGATCGCGGCGATCGTGGGCGCGGTCCAGCCCGCGGGATCGGTGTTGCCCCAGGGCTCGTTGCCGATGTTGATGACGACGTAGTTCTCTTCGCCGGTGAGCACGCTCTGCAGGCCGATCCAGTAGTCGGCCGCCTGGTCGAGCGTGCCCGCCGCGGCGTCCTCGCCGTAGCCGGTGGTGTCGTGCACCTCCAGTACGCAGATGAGGCGGTTGGCCTTGCAGCTCGCGATGACGGCGGCCACGTCCTGAGCGCTGTTCTCGGTCCAGCGGTGGCCGTTGGAGAGGACTACGCGGACGCTGTTGGCGCCCAACGCCTTGATGTCCGCCAGCGACTGCGTCTGCCCCGGGTACCAGGTGTGGGCGTGGTTCACGCCGCGCATGACGAAGTCGTTGCCGTTGCCTTCGAGCAGGCGGCCGTCGTTGATGTGGATGCCGGTGGCCTGGACGGCGGGTGACTGCGCGTGGGCGGGGGTCGGGCCGGCTGCGCCGAGAACAACCAGCCCCAAGAAGGTGGCCAGTGCGGTCAGCAGGACGGCGACGGGGCTCTTTCGCATGGTGCTTCGTGTTGTGCTTCCAGTCGTACTTCTTGTTGTGCTTCCAGTCGTGCTTCTTGTTGATCTCACTGCGACTCCTGAAAGTGAGCGCCAAGAAACTTGAGCATCAGCAGAAATGTGGGAGCGCTCCCATAAACTCACCGGGTCAGGAACACGTCAAGGCGTCGCGCACGTTCGGTGTGCCGCGACGCCCCCGGAACCACAACGCCACCGTCACCCCGACCGACACCCCCGCCATCACCGCCATCGCCCCGCCCGGCGAGGTCAGTTGGGCCACCGTGCCGGCCAGGGCCGCGCTCAGGCCCTGGAGGGTGAGCATGCCGGCGGAGTGGAGGCCGAGGGCGTGGCCGGTGAGGTGGGGCGGGGTGAGGGAGAGGAGACGTTCCTGCTGGATCAGGCCGGCGCCGAAGCCGATGGAGGCGAGGGCAGCGCAGGCGGCGGCCAGTGGGACTCCGGGGTGCAGGGCGAAGACCAGGTACGGCGTGGCCAGGAGCAGAAGCAGGGGCGTGGCGAGGCGGCGGCGTATGCGGGGCGGGAGGAGGCGGCCCACGGTCACATCGCCGGCCAGCATGCCGAGGGCCGCCGCGGCGAAGAGAGTGCCCGCGTGGTCGGGGGCGTACGAGACGAACAGGGACTCGCAGCCGACGATCAGGCCGTTGGGGAGCCACAGGCCGAGGTAGAGGCGGCGGCGTGGGGCGTACGACCAGAGGTGGGCGTTGGTGCGCCAGGTCTCCGGGATCGAGGGGCGGCCGGTGGCCCGTGGGGCGCGGCGGGTCAGGCCCAGGCGGGTGACGAGTGCGGCCGCCAGGTGCAGTGCCGCCGCCGTGAGGAGGGTGAGGCGCGGGGAGAGGGTGGCCACGAGGACGCCGCCGGTCGCGTAGCCCGTGATCTGTACGAGCCCGTGCATGATGTTGAAGACCGAGCGGCCCGGCAGATAGCCGTCCTCCGGGAGGATCTCGTTCAGCAGGCCCCAGCGGACTCCCCCGCCGAGCGACGCGATCAGGCCCTGGAGCAGGATCAGGGAGAAGACCGCCCCGAGGGGAAGGGCCGGGATCGCCAGCACCGCCGTACCCGTCGCGAAGGCCAGCGACATCCCCGCCAGCGTCGTTCTCGGGCGGAGCCGGTCGGCCGCCGAGAGCAGCGTCGTCGCGCCCACCACCTGGGCCAGGGACGGGCCGAACATGCTCAGCGCCGACAGCAGAGGGGACCGTGTCGCCTCGTACACCAGCGTGCCGAGCGCCAGGCCGCTCACCGTCGACGCCGCCACGTGGAGGGCGGAGGTCGCGAAGAGGGGGGTGAACTCCCTTGTGCGGAAGAGGTCTTGGTAGCCGCGCATGGAGGGACGATCACGCGGTTCCCCGGCTCGTCGTTACTGTTTCGCCGGTACGCGAAAGGATGAGGGCGCCAGAGGAGACGTGGGTTGCCATGGGCTGGTGGCAGGTCAACGCCGACACGCTCGCCGGGAGCCGGTTCGTCGTCTCGCCGATGGCCGAGACGTTCGCGAGCCTGAAGGTGCTGCACGCGGGGGCGGGCTCGCATCCCGGTGAGCGGGACTGGCTGGCAGCCCATCTGCCCACGTACCGCGCCGAGTTGGCGCGGCACCCCGTCACCGCCGTCCTCATCCGCTCAGGTCTGGGGCGGGACTGGATCGCCGACTTCCTGACGCCCACCCCGCGCGAGGGCGAGTCCTTCGCGGACGAGCTCGCCCGGGTGCGCGGCGCCGGCCCCGCGGCCGCCAGGGACCACCTCACGGTCTCACTCCGCGGTCCGTTGCCCGACACCCTGCACCGGGACGACCTTCCCCAACTCGCGGCGGATCTGCTGGAGTTCGTGTGGGAGGAGACCGTACGGCCCTACTGGGAGCGGCGGAAGCGCGTCCTGGAGGCCGATGTGCTCGCCCGGGTCGCGCAGTTGGGGCAGGGCGGGTGGACGGCGGTGCTGGATGCCCTGCGGCCGGGGATGCGGTGGCTCGGGGAGAGCCGGCTGCAGGTGAACCTGCACGAGTATCCGCCGCGGGAGATCTCCGGGGCGGAGTTGCTCTTCGTGCCCGTGACTCCGCAGCGGCACGGGTGGGTGGCGTGGGAGGAGGGGGGCGGGCGGTACGCGGTCGTGTACCCGTGCGCGGGGGTGCTGGCCGAGGGGCGGGGTGGAGGTCTCCCCGTACCCGCCGCGCTCGGTGCCCTGCTGGGGCACACGCGCGCCCGTGTGCTCGCACTCCTCGACTCCCCCATGAGTACGACCCAGTTGGTGGCCCTGACCGGGCAGGGGCTGGGGTCGGTGGGGCGGCATCTGAAGGTGCTGCTGGATGCCCGTCTGGTGCGGCGGAGGCGGGTGGGGAGGTCGGTGCTGTACTTCCGGACGCCCGCGGGTGAGGTACTCGTCACGGCCCAGGAGGGACGGGGCCACGGGTCCGCCACGTAACGGAGTTAGCATCCGCTCATGACTACTGACAACGCGACTCCTGACAACAGTGGGACTTCTGTCCTCGATGTGGAAATCGGTTCGCTGCAGGGCGGTGCCGCGGACCTCTCGCAGTACGCGGGCAAGGCCGTGCTCGTCGTCAACGTGGCGTCCAAGTGCGGGCTGACTCCGCAGTACGCGGGGCTGGAACGACTGCAGGAGCGGTACGCCGAGAAGGGGTTCACCGTGCTCGGGGTGCCCTGCAACCAGTTCCTCGGGCAGGAGCCGGGGAGTGCGGAGGAGATCGCCGAGTTCTGTTCGGCCACGTACGGGGTGACCTTCCCCATGACCGAGAAGGTCGAGGTGAACGGGGACGGCAGGCATCCGCTGTACGAGCGGCTCGTGCGGCACGCGGACGGCGAGGGGCACACCGGGGACATCCGCTGGAACTTCGAGAAGTTCCTGATCGGCCGGGACGGCAGGGTCGTCGCCCGCTTCTCGCCGCAGACCGAGCCGGAGGCGGCGGAGGTCGTGGCGGCCGTCGAGAGCGCGCTCGCCTAGCCGGTTGACCTTACCCCTGGGGCAGGGCCGAGCGTCCTTCTCACCGGGCGGAAGAGCCGCCCGGTGACGGAGGATGACGTGGTGGACGTTCGGGACGAGGAGTTGCTCACCATCGGCGCGTTCGCCGCACGGGCCCGGCTGTCGGCCAAGGCCCTGCGGCTGTACGACCGCCTCGGACTGCTGGCCCCGGCCCATGTCGACGAGGTCAGTGGCTACCGCTACTACCGTGTCGCCCAGATCGAACGCGCCCGCCTGGTGGCGCTCCTGCGCCAGCTGGACATGCCGCTCGCACGGATCGCGGAGGTCGTCGAGGCCCCGGACGGGACAACGGCGGCCGGCCGGCTCGACGCGTACTGGGCGGACGTGGAGGCGCGGTTCGCGGGGCAGCGGACGCTCGCCGAGTACCTCCGTGGACGACTGTCGGGGAGGAGCTCCGAGATGTACGAGAAGTTCGTGGTCGAGACGGTGGACGTGCCCGAGCAGGTGCTGATCACCGAGACCCGGCATGTGCTGGCGGGCGAGCTGTCGGCGTGGATCGGCGCGTCGCTGGGCCGACTGGAGTCGGCGGCGAGGGAGTGCGGCGGCAGCACGGCGGCGCCGTTCGTCGTGTACCACTCCGACGTGTCGATGGAGAGCGACGGACCGGCCGAGTCCTGTGTGCCGGTGGCCGACGAGGCGGCGGCCCGGGCATGGGCCGACCAGCACGACCGTACGTGGGAGACGAAAGTACGCGTGGAGCCGGCCCACCGGCTCGCCTACACCCGGATCACCAAGGCCCAAGTGGCCCATCCGCAGATTCTGGCCGCCTTCGAGGCGGTGGAGGCGTGGATCCCGAAGCAGGGGCTGTGGCAGGCGGGTCCGTGCCGGGAGGTGTACTTCGCGGACTGGGACGCGGCGGGGCCGGGGGATCCGGTGTGTGATGTGGCGTTTCCGGTGAGGTGAGTTGAGGGGCGGTCGGTGGACGGGGGTGCGGGTGGAGGGTGTTTTCGCCCCCGCCGCCCCTGCCCGTCCCATCCCTTTCGGTGCTCGCCCGCTTCTCGCCGCAGACCGAGCCGGAGTCGGCGGAGGTTGTGGGGGCGGTGGAGAAGGCGCTCGGCTGAGGCCGGGGTCGGGGTCGCCTTTCGGCGTGAACCGGGGCGCCTTGCGCCCCGTCCGCCCGCCGTGGGGGAACGGCGGACGGACGGGGCGGTCCACCGGTCAGACAGAGAACGATCACCGCAAGCGGAAGCGGCGAGCGTGCTGCCGCCGGCTGACCCGCTCGGCCGACGGGCACCTGGAGTTGGTGCGCACGCGGGAGCTGCTGCGCCGCTACCTGCCACCGGCACCGGCCCGCGTGCTCGATGTCGGCGGTGAGCCCGGCGTCCACGCGCGATGGCTGGTCGAGGACGGGTACGCCGTGCATCTCGTCGACCCGATCCCCCGCCACCTCAAGCAGGCCGAACAGACCGGCGCCACCGTGGAGTTGGGGGACGCGCGCCGGCTCACCGCCGCAGACGCCGCCTACGACGTCGTACTCCTCCTCGGCCCGCTCTACCATCTCACCGAACGCGCCGATCGCGACCAGGCGCTCGCCGAAGCCCGCCGGGTCGTCAAGCCGGGCGGCCTGATGGGGGTCGCGGGCATCAACCGTTACGCCTCGCTCTTCGAGCACACGGCGTTCGAGCACCTCCACAAAGACGGGGTGCGGGAGAGTATCGGCAGCATCCTCGCGACGCAGGTCCACGACGGGAAGAAGGCGTTCACGACGGCGTACTTCCACAGTGGCGAGCGACTGCTCGCCGAGGTGCGCTCGGCCGGATTCGCCGACGCCGAGGTCTTCCGGGTCGAGGGCCCGGCCTGGTCTCTGCCGACGGCGACGGAGCGGCACACCGGCGAGTCGCTGATCGGGTCACCGATGTCCGAGTCGGCTCTCACCGCGGCGCGGTTGGCCGAGCCCTACCCTGAACTGCTGGCCGCCGGCTCCCACTTGCTCGCGATCGGACACCGGCCCGACAGCCGACCCGACAGCTGACGCGCGCCGGGCATCTCCCCCTCAGCCGCAGCTCCGGGACTCCGGGGCTTCGGGGCTCTGGGGCTCCGGGCCGGCTTCGGGGCTCCGGGCGGGCTCTGGGGCTTCGAGCCTCATCGCCCTTATCGCAGCTCCTCCGGGCACGGCGTCCCCCGCGGCAGCTGGTAAGGCGCCGCCAGGCGATACGTGCCCGGCTCCGGGGCCAGCAGCTCCGTCCACTTGTCGCCCGCTTCGTCCTCCTCCGCCTCCATGAGGCAGCCGTTGACGTTGTCGTACGTCTTCGGGAGGTCGTCGTCCTCGCGGTTCTTGGAGGCCTCGGTCTCCTGCGGAGGCTCCAGGCTCTTGCCCTCCGCGTCGACGAGGCTGAGCCACGGCGAGTACGGGATGCGGACCAGGATGCGGCCGGCCTTGCGCACGTCCACCGTCATCTCGCCCTGCTCCGCAGTCCAGACGTCCGCGTTGGGCTCGGCGAGCGGCGTGGGGTCGGTCACCGCGAAGAGCTGCCAGTTGGCGTCGCCCCAGATCTGCTTCAGATACGGCATGCCCCGCTGGACCAGCTCCCGCTCGCGCTCGCCTCCGTCGCCGTCGGGCTCGCCCTTGGGGAGGACGACGTAGTGGACGGCCCAGCGCTTCAGCCACTCGCGGTAGTTCGCGGAGTTGAGGGTGTCGTCGTAGAAGAGGGGGTTGCGTTCCATGTCGGCCTGGCGGTTCCAGCCGCGGGCCAGATTGACGTACGGGGCGAGGGCGGAGGCCTCGCGGTGGGAAGCTTCGGGGACCACCTCGACGCGGCCCTTCTCGGCGCCGACGACCTGGAGCTGGTTGACGAGGGGGGCCAGTTCGCGGGCCCAGGACGCGGCGGGGGTGGTGTGGACGACGTCGTCCACCGACTTGAAGCCGATCCACGCCGTGAAGCCGGCGAAGGCGATCACGACGGCGTACCACTTGCGCGACCGCGGCGCCGCGAACGGCAGCGCCGCCAGCAGCGCCACCCCCGCGAACAGCATCGGCAGCCGCGTGATGTTGGAACCGATCTGCGAGCTGATCAGCCAGACGAGGAGTACGGAGAGGCCGTACACCGCCGCCGTGATCCGTACCGTCTTCCACTCCTTGGGAACCAGGGCGTAGACGAAGACCGAGTACGTGAGCGGCAGGAACGCCGACCCGAACGACATCGGCTGGGTGCCCGAGAACGGGAACAGCCACGCCGAGACGGCCACCACGGCCGAGGGGGCCAGGCCCAGCGCCCAGGCACCCGGACGGCGCTTCTGCAGGAACAGCGCCACCGCCACCAGCCCCACGAAGAGCCCCGCCACCGGCGAGGCCATGGTCGCCAGCGCGGCCAGCGGCGCCGCGCACAGCGCCTTCGCCCAGCGCCTGTAGCGCCAGCGGTACGGCCAGCAGAACACCACCGCGGTCGCGCCCAGCGCGAAGACCATCCCGAGGCCGAACGTCACCCGGCCCGACGCCGCGTTGCAGAGGAGTGCGAAGACACCGGCCAGCGCCGCGGGCAGCGGGTTTCTCACCGCCCTGCTCCGCATCAGGACCAGCGTCAGCAGGCCCGCCGAGGCCGTTCCGGCGATCATCATCGTCGTACGGACGCCGAGGACCGACATCAGATACGGCGAGACGACGCTGTACGACACCGGGTGCATTCCGCCGTACCAGGCCAGGTTGTACGCCGAGTCCGGGTGCCGGCCGACGAACTCCGCCCATGCGTCCTGCGCCGCGAGGTCCCCGCCGCTGTTCGCGAACGTGAAGAACCAGACGAGGTGCAGTACGCCGGAGACGAGGGTGACGAGGGTGGCCGGGTGACGGAGGAAGCGGGTGGTCGGGCCGCTGGGCCGGGGGTGACGCTTGGCGGTTTCGGCCGCGGTTTTCGGTTCGGCCTCGGCCGAAGGCATCGGCTCGGCTTTCGCCTCTGTCCTCGTCTCCGGCTTCGTGTCGTCGGCGCGGGCAGACGGTGGTATTCGCGAGCCAGAACCTGGTCGCGGGCCGACGTCATCGGCGTGTGTCGGCTCCGTAGTGGCCACCTGAACGCACTCCCCGTGTCCCTGTGAATGTGTCGTCGTGCCCCGGCCGGGGACCCGCGGCCCGCGACCTGCCCCGAATCGCGACGCTAGCACGCACGCGCCGTGTTTTTGAGGCTCGGTGCGCCACCGGGGCGCACCGAGCCTTCGGCTCACTCGCCGGACGTTACCGCCGGTCAACTCACCCGGGTCAGCTTCGTGGCGAAGCTCGGCTCGGTGAGGTCCGACTGGAGGGCCACAGGGACCTCGACGGCATCGCCCGTACCGTCCCCGACGGTGAGGACGCCGACCTTGGTTCCGGCCTTCGCCTCGTTCGGGTTCTCCGTACCGTTGTCCGACAGCGCCAGCCTGACGGTCATCCCGGCCCAGCCCACCGCGGAGACGTCCTCGGTGACGACGACCGGGGTACGGCCGCCGAGCTGGTCGTCGACGTAGCCGACGACGTCACCCTTCTTGAGGACCGTGCTGGAGATCAGCGCGTCCTGGGCGGCGACCATCGCCTCCTGGCTGACGGCGTTGACCGTGTCGATGATCGGCGGCGTGTGCTGGCCGAGGATCGCGCCGACGACGGTGACCGTCTCGCCGCCGACCTCCTGCGTGCCGGCGAAGAGCAGGTTGCCGCCGGCCTTGGTGGTGGAGCCGGTCTTGATGCCGATGGCGTTGTTGTACGGGACGAGGGCGTTCCAGTTGCGCCACTTCTTGCCGGACGGGTCGATCCACTCCGGCAGCCTGGTGATGTCCGTCAGCGCCTGCATCTTCACCAGTTCGTTGCCGAGCTTGACCTGGTCCTCGGCGGTGGAGACTGTCGACTCCTTCAGGCCGGAGGGGTCGGTGTACGTGGTGTTGGTCATGCCGAGGTCCTTGGCGGCGGCGTTCATCTTCTTGACGAACGCCTCCTCGGAACCGGCGTCCCAACGGGCCAGCAGCCGCGCGATGTTGTTGGCGGAGGGGATCATGATGGCCTCGATGGCCTGCTTCTCGGTGAGCGTGTCGCCCTTCTTGACGGTGTTGAGGGTGGACTCGCCGTCCTTGTCGTAACCACCCTCCTTCTCCGCCAGGGCGTCGACAATGATCTTCGGACCCTCCTGCCCCGACTTCAGCGGGTGGTCCTTGAGGACGACGTACGCGGTCATCGCCTTGGCGACCGAGCCGATCGGCACGGCCTTCTGCTCACCGAAGCTGTCCATCGTGCCGATGCCGTTCACGTCCATCCAGCCCTGGCCCTCGCCGGGCCACGGCAGGGAGAGCTCGTCGCCCTCGAAGGCGTAGGTCGGGTCCGCGGTCAGTGCGAGGGTGGGGGTCGGGAGCGGGCGTACGACCTGCGCGATCGCAAAGATGATCGCGAGCAGGATCACCAGCGGGGTCCAGATCTTGACCCGCCGGATGAGCGTGCGGACCGGGGTCTGCGGGGGCGGCGGCGTGTTCGTCAGCTCCGCCAGCAGGTCCAGCGGCGGCTTCGGCGGCAACGGCTGCTGCGTCGTGCGCTCGGGGCCGAGCTGGCCGGCCTGGGCGACTTGGGGGAAGGCTGTGGTGACGTCCGCGGGGGGCGTGTCGGTCGCGGGCCCGGATGGGAGCTTCGGCTGCCTCGGCTCGTCGAGCGGCTTGAGGGCTACGAATGTGCTGGTGCGCTCGGGGTCCCGCGGCTCGGGGGTGGGGGTGGGCGCGGGATTCGCGGGCTGCTTGCCGTCGTCCGGCTCGTCGGTCGTCGGCCTGTCGGCCGGCTTCGTGCCGCCGCCCAGCTTGAGCATGGTGGTGGGCTGGTCGACGGCGGGCGGTCGTACGGCCTTGAAGATGGCCGTGGGCTGGTCCGCCTGAGGGCTGGGAGTGCTGTCGACGCCGGTGTCCGAGTCGACGCCGGTGTCCGAGTCGGTGTCCGGGGCGTCGGTGGCGTCGGCCTTTGCGTCGGCTTCCGGCTGCTCGTCACGCTCGGCCTGGGGCTCGGTATCCGCGTCGGCCTTGGGCTCGTCGGCTAGTTCGGCCTTGTCTGCGGCCTCGGGAGCCTCGGGCTCGGCATCCGCATGCGCGTCGGCTGCGGGCTCGGGCTCTTCGGCAACCTCGGGCTCCGCCTTGTCCGTGGGCTCTGCGCCCGCCTCGGCCTCGGGCTCCGCGGCCGCGTCCGCGTCGGCTGCGGGCTCTTCGGCAGCCTCGCGCTCCGCATCCGCGTCCGCCTCGGGTTCCTCTTCGCGCTCAGCCTCGGGTTCGGCGTCGGCCTCACTGTCCTCGGCGTCCGCAGCGTCCGACATACCGCTCTCGTCGCTTTCCGTAGTGCCCTCGGCCTCCGGCTCGGCGTCACCATCGGAACCGTCGGAGTCATCCGACCTCGCGTCGGCGCCCAAGCCACCAACTCCGTCAGAGCCCTTCCCCTCCGCCGAGGACACCCACGCGGCCACCGCGGCGGATCCCTCCGCCCGCCCGGCCTCCGCCTCCTCCAGAGCCCGCCGCGAGAACACCGCCGTAGCCTGATCCACACCCGTCGAGGACGTCCCGGAAGCCCTCTCCCGGCTCATCGCCAGGCGCGGGTCGCGCGGGTCGGCCGCAGCCGAGGAGCGCGCCGGAGCGGGCTCCGTGGCCGGGCCCGGAACCGAGGCCCCGTTCCCCGACGTCGACCCCGTCGACGACTCGTACCGCTTCGACCTGTCGGGGGACTCGCCCGCCACCGATGCCTCCTCCTGCGCCGTTCTCCGTGCGCCAACCGATCCGTAACCGATCCGTGAACCACCCGCGCGGAACCGCCCGCGCGGACACCTTGCCCGAACCGGGAACCACACCCCCCGGGCACGCGTCCCGAATCATGTTCCCCGGCTCGGACACCACTGTCCGAACCATGTACCAGTGTCCTGTGTGTGGACCTGACCCTCGCGGTAGACGAGAACGACATACCTACCGGTTCCACTACGAACCGGTCACGCACCCTCGACAGACCAATGTGAGAGGGGTCACCCTGTCATTCATCCACGCGGGGAGGCATGGATGGGCAGGAGCCGCAGAACACTTCCGGAGGAGCTTCTGCTGCTGGCACTGGACCCGGCCACGGGTACCACTGCACAGCCGCAGTCGCTCGACCTTGGTCTGGCCGGAGCACAGCTAGTGGAGCTGGCGCTGGCCGGACGGATAGCCCCAGACGGGGATCGTATCGCCGTGGTGGTACCACGGCCGACTGGAGATCCGACACTGGACTGCGCGTTGGAGTTGCTGCGAAGGCGTGGCGCTCCCGTGCGGGCGGTCCACTGGATTGGCGGGCCGCGCCTTGGGCTCCGCCAGACCTACCTCTCGCATCTGGAGCGGTGCGGCATGGTGCATGCCGTGGCGGGCCAGATGTGCGGGGTGCTGCCGACGACTCGCTACCAGGCGACGGACAACGCCATCAGCCGGGAGATCAGGGCCCGGCTGGATTCCGCGATCCGGACCGGCGTACCGCCGGACCCACGGACCGCGGCGCTCGCCGCCCTGGCCCACGCGGTCGGCCTCGGCAAGCACCTGTATCCGGGGAACGAGGGGCGCTCGTCCCGGTCCCGGCTGCGGGATCTGATCCGGCACGACCCCATGGGCGGCCTGGTGGCCCACGCCGTCATGGACGTGCAGAACGGCGTGGCCGCGCAGCCGCGCCGCAGCCCGGCCCCGGCCGGCCGTCAGGCCGCCGCCGGAGCCAGGACCGTACCGGAACCCGCACGGGGAGTTCCGATGCAGCCGCGCCGCGGTTCCATGGCGCGCGTCGTGGCCCACTGAACCGGGGTCGCGACACCAGAGCAAGCGACGCACGACGAGCACCACACCGAGCACGACTCCGTGTGTCCCACCGAGCCGCGGACCCACGGCACCACAACAACCGAACAACCGCACCGCGCAGCACCACCCCGCACCACCTCGCAGCACCGTCAGCGCCGTACCGAAGTCCCCAGACCCGGTTCGGGAGCCGCTGGCTCGCGCGGGGCGTGTGAGCCCGTCGTACGGCCTCACACGCCCCGCGCGGCCGCATCTCCAGTCAGTGACGGCAGGCCGGTCGGCCGCATTGTCGGTCATACGTCCTTCCCTGGCCGTCGAACTGGCGTGTAGGCGCCGCATATCCGCTGTTTCCCAGCGGTAGTACGCACCTTGGTGGCAATCTGCTCATTGGCAGGTACGCAAAGCAGAAAAGGTCCACAGCCGGAGGTGCACGTCCCGTGGCGTCCAATGTCAATCCCACCGTCCGGCGGCGCCGGTTGGGCCAGGAACTGCGTCGGCTCCGCGAGGACAAGGGCATGACCGCCGAGCAGGTCGCCGAACGGCTGCTGGTCTCCCAGTCGAAGATCAGCCGTCTGGAGAACGGGCGGCGCAGCATCAACCAGCGCGACGTGCGCGACCTGTGCGGGGTGTACGAGGTCGAGGACCAGCGCATCGTCGAGTCACTGATGCAGATGGCCAAGGACTCGCGCCAGCAGGGCTGGTGGCATGCGTTCGGGGACATCCCGTACAGCGTGTACATCGGTCTGGAGACCGACGCGGAGTCGCTCAGGGTCTACGAACCGCAGATCATCACAGGCTTGTTGCAGTGCCGTTCCTACTCCGAGGCCATCATCCAGGGAGCCCTGCCCGAGGCCTCGCCGACCGAGATCGACACGCGGGTCCAGGTGCGCATGCGACGGCAGGAACGCGTCACCACCGACAACAGCCCGCTGCGACTGTGGGCGGTGCTGGACGAGGCGGCCCTTCGTCGGATCGTCGGCAGTCGGATGGTGATGCGTGAGCAGTTGGAGCATCTTGTTCAGATGTCCCAGCTGCCTCATGTCACGGTGCAGGTGCTGCCGTTCGACGTGGGGGCACATCCTGGCCTCAACGGCCAGTACACGATCCTGGAGTTCGCCGACGCGGCCGATTCGAGCGTGGTGTACATCGAGGGCGTGACCAGTGACCTGTATCTGGAGAAGGCGCCTGACGTGCAGAAGTACACCGTGATGTACGAGCACCTTCGGGCGCAGGCGCTGAACGTGGACCAGTCGCGTCAGACCATCGAAAACGTCGCGAAGGAATACGCGCGCTGAGCCCTTCCGGAAAAGAGAGCGCATTTTACACCTCTGGCACGCTCGACCGGAAGACTCCGCGGAATCTCTCACCCTGACGAGTGAACGACTGCTCCGAATGAAGATGTCGGCGAGTAGCGTCAATCACGCCAGCGATCAACAACGTTGGCGCAAACCGCACTGCGAGTCCCCGTGGGAAGCGAATCCCGGTGGGAACCCGCAGGTCGGTGACAGCAACTCAGCAGCTGGCTACCGGAGCAAACATGGCAATTCTTCAGGGCGCCACGGAAACGTGGACGAAGTCCTCGTACTCCAACGGAAACGGCGCATGCGTGGAGGTCAAGTCGCCCACCCGGTCGGCACTGGCCGTACGCGACTCCAAGGTTCCCGAGGGGCCCATCCTGGCCTTCCCCACCGAAGCGTGGAACGCCTTCGTGGCATCGGTCAAGCCGTAAGGCGAGGATCTTCCTGACCCTCACCCGAGTACACGATCGACAACTTCACAAGCACCACCGACAGAGCCCTCTCGACAAGCCCCGCCGTCCTTGCCGAGGGGGCTCGGCTTGTGCCCAGGCCGGCAACTCGTCGAGCCGCCGCACGGATTCCTCGTCGTGGGTCTGCTCTGCGGGGGAGGCTGCGAGACGGCCTCGGGAGCCGTCAGCGGAGGCGGTCCACGTACTTGTCCGTACCCGGCACCGTCGGGATGAACGGCGCCACCAACTCCACCGCCCCCAGGCGGGATTCGGCGACAGCCTCGTCCAGAGACGTGAAGTACGGCTCCCAGCAGTCGCGCGGGTCGGCCTCCACGAACCACAGCAGGGTCAGCCGCGTGTCAACGCCCTCGACCTGCTTGACGTACGACATCCGGTCACCGGGGAGCGGGGTCGGCCGGAAGACGGTCACCATGGCGGCGGGTGAACCGGCGAGGCGCTTGGGGAGGTGGCGGGAGCGGAGCCACTCCAGCAGTTCGGCGCGTCGGTCGGGGCCTTCGGTGTCGATGACCTGGACCACCAGGCCCGCGTAGGGGTGGTCGAGGGCGTGGAAGTCGCGGGGGCCGGCGGCGCCGTCGCGGTAGACCGTGACCTCGTGGTCCTGGAAGGCCGTGAAGACGTGGGTGCGGTCCTGGTAGACGCGGGCGTCGCGATTCAGCCGCTTGTTGATGGCGACGGTCCACTTCATGTGGTCGTCGTAGCGGCCGTCGGTGATCCAGTACGTGGAGATGTAGCAGCCGACGGTGACCGGCTGGGCGATCGCCGACTTCTCGGGATAGCGCAGGAGTTGGAGGTCGCGGGTCGCCACCCAGCGGCGGCCGGCGTACATCCAGGGCATCGCCATCGCGCCCGCGTAGTAGTGGTCGTCCTCGTACCAGCGGTTGTACGCGTACTCGTGGCCCGGGTGCGGTTCGACCATGGTGATCAGGGCGTGGCCCGGGCGCACCCCGTACGGGCCGACGGCGGCCAGTTCCGTGTACACCTCGCTGCGGGTCTCCTCGGTCATGCCGTTCCCCTTCCTTCCTCTTCCTTCCTCCGCGGGTCGCCCATACTCTGACGCACCGTCAGATCATGCGCCAGAGTCGGGAGGCCTCCATGTCACTGCTCGCCGGCAAGACCGTCGTCGTGTCGGGGGTCGGCGCCGGGCTCGGGCACCGGCTCGCCGCGGCGGTCGTACGGGACGGCGGGAACGCCGTGCTCGGGGCGCGTACGGAGGCGAATCTCGCCGAGGCGGCGGCGGACATCGACCCGGACGGCGCGCACAGCGCGTACCGCGCCACCGACATCACCGACGAGACCCAGTGCGAGGCGCTCGCGGCGCTCGCCCGGGAGCGGTTCGGGCGGATCGACGCCGTGGTGCACGTGGCCGCCCGGGACAGCTACTTCGGCGGCCTGGAGGACGCCGACTTCACGGCCTGGCAGTCGGTCATCGACGTGAACCTGCTGGGCACCCTGCGGATGACCCGGGCGTGCCTGCCCGCGCTGAAGGAGGGCGGCGGAGGGTCGGTGGTCATCATCGGGACACAGTCGTCGGTGGCCGCGCCGTCCCAGGTCCGGCAGGCGGCGTACGCGGCGTCGAAGGGGGCGCTGACGAGCGCGATGTACTCGCTGGCGCGGGAGTTGGGGCCGTATCGCATACGGGTCAACACCGTGCTGCCCGGCTGGATGTGGGGGCCGCCGGTCGAGTCGTACGTCCGGCACGCCGCGCGCACCGAGGGCGTACCGGAGGCGGAGGTGCTCGGGCGGCTCACCGGGCGGGTGGCACTGCCGGAGCTGGCCACGGACGGGGATGTCGCGGATGCGGTGGTGTTTCTCGCATCGGATCGGGCGCGCGCCATCACGGGGCAGTCTTTGCTGGTCAACGCGGGCGAGGTGATGCGGTAGCGGGTAGCCTGAAAGATTCCGCCTCGGTCATGGATGTGAACCGAGGTCGATCGGCAGAACATTCTTGCCTCCCTTGACCCGACGGGCCGTTGCCGCCGCCGTCCGGCCGAACTCACGATAAGCGGGCACCACCATGGCCATGTGCCCGTCGGACGCCAACGCCATCGCGGCCGTCTTCACCCGGGACTGCGCGCCCGTGGTCTCGGCCAAGGCGCGCGCGTGGGACGAGCGCAAGGGGCTCCTCGTGGCCCGCATCGCGACCGTCGTCTTCCTCGGCCTGTCCATGGCAGCGGCCACACAGGTCAACTCCCCCGCGTTCAAGGACATCATCACGGTCGTCATCAAGTGGGTCGCCGGGCTGATGGGCCCGATGGCCATCCCGATGATGCTCGGCCTGCTCCGCCCGTTCCGCCGCTCCGGCCCGACGGCGGCGCTCACCAGCTGGGCTGCGGGCCTGTTCGCCTTCTGGCTGGTGAACTACCCGATCAACTGGAACGTCGAGGGCGGCGTCCCGCTCCAGTACCAGGTGTCGATCCCGCTCGCCGTCTCGCTGATCCTGTACATCCTCATCGGCTACCTGAAGCCGGAGGACACTCCGGAGCGGCTGGCGATCACCGAGCGGATCAACACGGACGGGGGCGGCGCGGCCACGGCGGCGGTGCCGGTTCCGGCGGGGCCGGCGGGGCCGGCGGTCGAGGAGGCGGTGGTTAGTCGCGTGAAGGACTGACTCAAAGACCGAGTGGTTCCTCGCGTGAAGGACTGACTCAAGGACTGGGTGATTCCTCACGTGAAGTCGACCCAGCTGTTCTATCCACGGGGGTATCGCGCCAGCCACCCCGGCGACGCCACCCCCGGCCCGTGCAGTGCGGGCCCCTGGGTCATCTCCATCGCGAAGTCGTCCGCGAGGACGAGCATCGTGGGGCGGCCCTCCAGCTCGGCCAGCCAGGCCGGTGGGAGGGCCGTTTCGCCGTGCAGGGCGCCGAGGAGACCACCGGCGAGGGAACCGGCCGCGCCCGACGCACCGCCATGGTTGACGGCGAGGGTCAGGCCCTGCCGTACGTCCTCGCCCACGAGCGCGCAGTAGACGGCGACGGCGAGAATCCCCTCGGCCGTACCCGCCCCCGCGAGCCCCTCGACCCGCTCGGGGGTCGGCAGCCCCTGGCGTACGGCGCCGAGGGCGTGCCGCAGGGCGTCGGTGACGGGCTGGTGTCCGGGACGCTGGGCGATGAGGGCGAGGGCCTTCTGTACGGCCGTGTCGAGGCTGTCGCCGCGGGCGAGGGCGTGGACGACGGCGGCGTACGCTCCGGCGGCGAGGTAGGCGGCCGGGTGCCCGTGGCTCTGCGCCGCGCACTCCACGGCGAGCTGCACGACGAGCTGCGGCTCCCAGCCGACGAGGAGCCCGAACGGGGCGGAGCGGGCGGCGGCCTCCGGCCCGGGCTCGCCGGGGTTCTTGGGGGCGTCCAACGTCCCCATGACCCCGTCCCCGAAGCCCAGCAGACAGGCGCGGGACGGATCACGGCGTACGTACAGCCACTCCTCCCTCGCCAGCCACCCGTCGTCCTTGCGCCGCTCGTCGGGGCCCCAGTCGCGTTGCGTGGCCATCCAGCGCAGATACGCCCGGTGCAGGTCGGTCGGCGGATGCCAGGCGCCGGTGTCGCGGCGGACCTGGGCGCGTATCAGCCCGTCCAGGGTGAAGAGGGTGAGCTGCGTGAGGTCCGTGACCGAGCCCCGCCTGCCGTACCCGAAGGCCAGGTCGGTGAGCCCTTCCGGCCCGTACTCCGTACGGATCTCCTCCAGGCTGAGCCCGTCGAGCGGCGCGCCCAGCGCATCGCCGACGGCCGAGCCCAGCAGCGTCCCGCGCACCCTGCTGCGGAAGTCCTGCTGTTCGACTCGCCCCCAGACGGCACCGGCTGTCGCACCCACGAAAGCCTCCTCCCCGTACGGCTGACAGCTCAGCACTGTAATCGAACGGGGACCGTCGGTTGAGAGGCTGAGGCGGTCGGGGTGGTCACACCTTCATCGAGTGGTCACACCTTCATCGGGGTGGTCACATCTTCAGGGGGCGTGCTCACTCGGCGCGACGTGAGCCACAGGTGGGTTGAGGCGGGCGAAGCCTTCCTGGCGTTCGCCCGATCGTTCCTCAGCGTTCCCGGTCTGGCCCAACACGCCCGGAATCACCCGGGGTTGAGCAGCGGGGAGGGAGGAGAAGGTTGAAACCATGGCCGCGAATCAGAACTCTCGTTCCTCCTCCCTTCTCCCCCTCGCCTCAACCCTCCTCACCGCCACCGTCGCCCTCTACATCGCGATCGTCGCCTTCAGCAACATCACCGACTTCGGCACCAACCAGCAGTTCGTCCGCCACGTCCTGTCCATGGACACGACCTTCAAGGACGAGGACCTGATGTGGAGAGCCATCGAGTCGGAAGGGCTCCAGGACGCCGCGTACGTCGCGATCATCGTCTGGGAGACGATCGCGGCCCTCGTCCTCATCACCGCCACCTATCTGTGGATCCGCCGCGACCTGCACCGCGCCCGGCGCGCCTCCACCCTCGGACTGCTCATGCTCATGCTGCTCTTCGGCGCCGGGTTCATCGGCATCGGCGGCGAGTGGTTCGCCATGTGGCAGTCGGCGGACTGGAACGGGCTGGACGCCGCCTTCCGCGTGTTCGTCCTCAGCGGCGTCGTGCTCCTTGTGACCCAGTTGCCGTCCGACTAGTCCAGCTGATCCAACTGATCCAGCTAGTCCAGCACGGGCAGCAACTCCGGCAGATGCCCGTCCGACACAGCCGCCGCCCGCTGCCGTTCCTCCGGCACCTCCCCATACAGCGTGGTGCGCGGCTTCGCCGGGCGGCCCGCCGCGTCCGCCACCGCGATGAGGTCCCTGACGGACTTGTACGAGCCGTACGACGAGCCGGCCATGCGGGAGATGGTCTCCTCCATGAGGGTGCCGCCGAGGTCGTTCGCCCCGGAGCGGAGCATCTCGGCGGCGCCCTCTGCGCCGAGCTTCACCCAGCTGGTCTGGATGTTGGGGATGTGGGGGTGCAACAGCAGCCTCGCCATCGCCGTCACCGCCCGGTTGTCGCGGGTCGTCGGGCCGGGGCGGGAGATGCCTGCCAGGTACACGGGCGCGTTGGTGTGGATGAACGGCAGGGTCACGAACTCCGTGAAACCGCCGGTACGTTCCTGGATCCCCGCCAGGGTCCTCAGGTGCCCCAGCCAGTGCCTCGGCTGGTCCACATGGCCGTACATCATGGTCGACGAGGAGCGGATGCCCAGCTCGTGCGCCGTGGTGACGACCTCGATCCATGTGGCCGCCGGCAGCTTGCCCTTGGTCAGGATCCAGCGGACCTCGTCGTCGAGGATCTCGGCGGCCGTGCCGGGGATCGTGTCGAGGCCCGCCTCCTTGGCGGCGGTCAGCCACTCGCGGACGGACATGCCGGTGCGGGTGGCGCCGTTGACGACCTCCATCGGGGAGAAGGCATGGACGTGCATCCCGGGGACGCGGGACTTGACCGCCTTCGCGATGTCGAAGTACGCCGTCCCGGGCAGGTCGGGGTGGATGCCGCCCTGCATGCAGACCTCGACAGCCCCGACGTCCCAGGCCTGTTCGGCCCGGTCGGCGACCTGTGACAGGGACAGGGTGTACGCGTCGGCGTCCGTGCGGCGTTGGGCGAAGGCGCAGAAACGGCAGCCGGTGTAGCAGACGTTGGTGAAGTTGATGTTCCGGGTGACGATGTAAGTGACGTCGTCGCCGACCATCGACTTGCGTACGTCGTCGGCCACTTGGCACAGCGCGTCCAGCGCCGGGCCGTCCGCGTGCAGCAGGGCGAGGGCCTCGTCGTCGGTGAGCCGGGTGGGATCGTCGGCGGCCTGCTTGAGGGCATGGCGTACGTCGGTGTCGATGCGCTCGGGTGCCATGCCGGGCGCGGCGGCTTCGCGGAGGGCCTCCCAGTCGCCGTAGACGGCGTCGAAGTCCTCCCGGCGGTCACCCGTACGCCCCTCGGTGTCGATGGCCGCGTGCAGATCCGTCCGGCCGGAGGCGGTGAACGCCTCTTCGGGCTCCTGCCACGGGTGCCCCTCGACCACGGCATCGGGCAACGCCAGCCCCGTCTCCGGGTCCGCCAGCGCCCGTACGTGCGGGAGCAGCCTCGGGTCCAGCCACGGCTCACCGCGCCGCACGAACTCCGGGTACACGCACAGCCGTTCACGCAGCTCGAAGCCCGCCTCGGCGGAGTGAGCGGCCAGCTCGTCGATCTGCGGCCAGGGGCGCTCCGGGTTCACATGGTCGATGGTCAGGGGCGACACCCCGCCCCAGTCGTCGATCCCGGCGCCGATGAGCCGCCCGTACTCGCTGTCGACCAGGTTCGGCGGGGCCTGCAGACAGGCGGACGGGCCCATGATGTGCCGGGCGACGGCCACCGTGGCGACCAGTTCGTCCAGTTCGGCGTCCGGCATGCCGCGCATCGCGGTGTCCGGCTTGGCCCGGAAGTTCTGGATGATGAGTTCCTGGATGCCGTGGTACGCCCGTGCGGTGCGGCGCAGCGCGAACAGCGACTCCGCCCGCTCCTCGTACGTCTCCCCGATCCCGATCAGCATCCCGCTGGTGAAGGGGACGGAGGACCGCCCCGCGTCCTCCAGCACCCGCAGCCGCACGGCGGGTTCCTTGTCCGGGGAGCCGTAGTGCGGGCCGCCTGGCTCGGACCAGAGCCGGGTCGCCGTCGTCTCCAGCATCATGCCCATCGACGGGGCGACCGGCTTAAGGCGCTGGAAGTCCGTCCACGTCATCACCCCGGGGTTGAGGTGAGGCAGGAGCCCCGTCTCCTCCAGGATGCGGATCGAGATGGCCCGTACGTACGCGATCGTGTCGTCGTAGCCGTGCGCGTCGAGCCACTCGCGCGCCTCGGGCCAGCGGTCCTCGGGCTTGTCGCCGAGGGTGATCAGGGCTTCCTTGCAGCCGAGCGCGGCGCCCTTGCGGGCGATGTCGAGGACCTCGTCGGGGGACATGAACATCCCGTGCCCGGCGCGGCGGAGCTTTCCGGGGACGGTGACGAAGGTGCAGTAGTGGCACTTGTCGCGGCAGAGCCGGGTGAGCGGGATGAACACGCTCTTCGAGTACGTGATGACGCCCGCGCGGCCCGCCGCCTCCAGGCCCGCGTCGCGGACCCGGGCGGCGGAGGCGGTCAGGTCGTCCAGGTCCGCGCCGCGCGCCTGGAGCAGCACGGCCGCCTCGGTGACGTCGAGCGCGACGCCGTCGCGGGCGCGTTTGAGCGCGCGGCGCATGGCGTTCGCGGTCGGCCCGGTACCGGAGGTCTCGGAAGTCGTCATCCTTCGAGCATACGTTTGTGGTGATCAGGTCAGACAGGGCGTGGCGTATCGGGGCGCACCGCGGGTCGTCACAGAGTGCTACTGGACCTGCCGCGCGGCCCTGCCGTCGACGGCTGTGTCCCCCGACCCGGTCAGTCCGCCAGATCCACCCGCACCGTCAGGAGGTTGGTCCCCACCGCCCGAATGGCCGCGCTGTTCATGCGCGGCAGGGAACGGAGCCGGGCCCGCGGGTCGTCGTCCGGGAGGAGGTGGGCCGTGCCGGTGTGCCACCGGCCGCCGATGCGGACGCGGACGGCGGGGTTCGCCTGGATGTTGCGCACGTACTGGGACTTCTCCCCGAACTCGGAGACCAGCCAGAACGAGTCCCCGATCCGACGCCCTCCCACCGGCGTCCTCCGGGGCAGCCCCGATTTGCGGCCCGTGGTCTCCAGGACGGTCTGGAGCGGGAGGCGGCGCAGAACGGGGTTGAGGACGTGGCGCTGGAAGGTCGTGACGGCTCTGTGTTTACGGTCGGCGTCGCGTGACATCAGTGTGGGTCTCCTGTCCCTTGCCTGGTCCATGCCCGTTCAGGAACGGCTGTTGCTTCAATGGTCCCCTGGTCCGGCGGCGAACAGAGCGAACAGGGCGGGCGATGCGGTTCGTGACGTGGAACGTGTGGTGGCGGTTCGGTCCCTGGGAGGAGCGGCAGAAGGCGCTCCTCGCCGTGCTGCGCGAGCTGCGCCCCGATGTCGTGGGACTGCAGGAGGTGTGGGAGCAGGGCGGGGAGAACCTCGCGCGGTGGCTGGCCGACGAACTCGGCATGCACTGGACCTGGGCCGCCTCGGACGACGCCGCGTACTGGCAGCGGCGGGTCGGCGACACCACCACCGGCATCGGCAACGCCGTACTGAGCCGCTGGCCCGTCCTGGAACGGGCGGTGAAGCCGTTGCCCGCCCTGGGGTCGGAGGGAGACGGCGGACGGCTCGCCCTGTACGCCCGCCTGGACGCGCCCGGCCACCCCGTGCCCTTCTTCACCACCCACCTGACCTCGGCCACCGGCGCCTCCGCCCTGCGCTGCCAACAGGTCACCGCCCTCGCCGAGTTCGTCGCGGAGCACCGGGGCGGGACCGGCTTCCCGCCCGTCATCACCGGGGACTTCAACGCGTGGCCGGACTCCGACGAGGTCCGGCTGTTCGGCGGGTACAGGACCGCCCCCGCCGCCCCCGGCCAGGTCTTCTTCGACGCCTGGGAGTACGCCGGCCCGGCGGCCCCGTGGGCGACGTGGGACAGGGCGAACCCGTACGTGGCGGCGACCTTCGGGCCGAACGTCCGGGTCGACTACATCCACGTGGGCCCGCCCGGCCCGGGCGGACTCGGCCACGTCCGCGCCGTACGACTCGCGGGCGACGGTCCTGTGGGCGGCGTCGGTGGCGGTGGCGATGGCGGCGGGGTATGGCCGTCCGACCACATCGCGGTCGTGGCCGACCTTGCGGCGGCCGGGGACCTGCCCGGCTAATCCCGCAACTCCGCCAGCTGTTCGAGGTCGTGTCGCACCAACTCCGTTTCGGTGCCGGTGAGTTGTACGGCAGCGACCTCGGCCTCGGCGAGCGCGGACCTCGCCGTGTCCTCCTCCCCGAGGCGCCCGGCGACGTCCGCGCGCAGGACGAGGAGGCGCAGCAGCTGGGTGGGCGTGGGCCTGGGGGCATCCTCGCTCCGGGTGCGCAGCACGCGGTCGAGGACCTGGGCGGCGGCTGCCGGATCCTCCTTGGCGTAGGCGAAGAGGGTGGCGTGGTGCAGGGCCCGGGCGAAGGTCTCCTTCGGGGCGGGCCGGTGGTGCTGGTCCTCGCTGGTCGGCTGCCCGACGCGGATGCAGTTGCCGCCCGGGTCGGTCATCAGGAACTGCCGTACGCCGTACGACATGTCCCGCAGCGGTCCGATGCGCGGCAGCCCACGGGTCGGGACCCGGCCGTACGCCTCCTTGAGCCCGCCGCGGAAGGCCGCGTGGAGCCCGTCGACGTCATCGGTCAGGACGGAGCAGGTGCTGTAGGACTCGGCCGGCTCGTAATTCTTCATGCCGAAGAAGTGGAGCTGGATGCCGCCGCGTTCGACGACCGCGTACGGATTCGGGCTCTTCTGCTGGAAGGTCACCTCGAAGCCGAGAGCGGTGTAGAAGTCGAGGACGGGTTGGAGGGTCCGGCAGGGAAGGATCGGAATGGTCTTCTCGCACATGCACCCACCCTAGTCAACTTTGACTAGGGTGGGGAAGGGCACGGGTGGAGTCGGAGCACGGGGGCACGGGGGCACGGTTGGAGTCGGCGCCGAACCGTTCCTCAGATGGACACGGCAACGGCCTTGAACGTCGTCTCCGGCGTCTGCGGGCTGGTGAAGCGGGCGTTGACGAGGTAGAGGCGGTTGCCGTAGCGGGCGGCGGTCGCGGGCACGTCGAAGCGCGGGTCGGTGATCGTGGTGTGCAGGCTGGCGGTGGTGGCCTTGGCGTCGAGGCGCCACACGCTGACGAGGTTCATACGGTTCTGTACGACGTACAGGGTGCGGCCCACGCGGACGAGCCCGTCACCGTTGGCGACGTCCTCCGCGCCCGTCAGGGTGATCGTGGTGGCGTACCCGGTCCTGAGGCTCACGTTGTACAACTGCCCAGCGCTGACGACGATCAGGCCGCGCCCGTCGGGGGTGGCGACGAGGCCGTTGGCGCCGAACGCGCCGGGCGTCTGTACCCACTCGCCGGTGAGCGGCAGCGCACGGACGTCACCGTCACGGCCGCGCGGCACCCCGTAGAGGACCGCGTCGCGGGAGTCGGTGAACCAGGCGCGGTCGCGGAACAGGACGACATCGTTGATGAAGGGGGCGGCGCTGTCCGTGAGTTGGTACGTCGTGACGAGCTCGCCGGTGCGGGAGTCGATGATCCGCGCGGTGCCTCCGCCCCCGCCGGCGACGTAGAGCAGGCCGTCGCCGTCCAGCTTCAGGCCGATGGACGCCAGGCCGGTGGCGCCCGCGTGGAGGACCTTGCCCTCGCCGGTGCGCAGGTCGGTGCGGTAGACGGCGCCGTTGGCGCGCGAGCCCATGTACGCGTACGGCTTTCTGCCGATGGTGATGCCCTCGGGGAGCCAGCCGTCGGGCAGCGGGAACTCGGTCGGCCAGGTCGCCTTCGTCCGGGCGACGGACGCCGCGTTCGCCGCACCGGCACCGGCCGCCGCCACGGTGAACGCGGCTAACGCGGCACCGCCGAGCACGGTGCGACGAGAGGGCTGGGGGCGGGGACTGGGGTGGGGATGCGGGTTCGGGGTCACGGTTCAGCGCCTCCTTGAAGGGATGGGGGAGGCCAGTCAACTCTCGCTCCGCTGTCTGTTGGCTGTCTGCCCGCTGTCGGTTCCATGACGGTTCTGACAGTGCGGTTCTGACGGTTTCCACCTCCGCTATTCACACACATGAATCGGAATAGCTAGTTCCATAACTGTGCAAAACCTTGCCGCTTCACGGGCGCCACCCTACTCTCCCGAAAGAAAGCGCTTTCCCAACTCGGGGAGCCGTCGCAGATCCTGCGCACCCTCTGCGTCGCAGTTCAGATAACCAAAGCCTGTTCATGATTTTGAACAGGCTGCACGGTCACGGCACCCCCCGAAGAGCACCCGCATCGGACCGAACGACGACCTCCCCCAACAGGTCGACACCCCGACGGTCCGCCCGAACGACAACGGCACGCAGCACGACCTGCGTTCAACGACGAAAGGGCAGAGCGAGGATGAGACGACCACGAGCAACACGGCTCCACGCGACGCTGGCCACGATGGCCCTCGCGGCCGCCGCGACCGGCACGGTTCTGTCGATGCCCCAGGCATCGGCCGCGACCGGCAGCGCCACCGGCTACGCCACCCAGAACGGCGGCACCACCGGCGGAGCCGGCGGGCAGACGGTACGGGCCACCACGGGAACCGCGATCCACGCGGCGCTGTGCAACCGGGCGAGCAGCAGCACCCCGATCACCATCCAGGTCGAGGGGACCATCAACCACGGCAACACCAGCAAGGTGTCGGGCGACAGTTGCAACACCGCCGACAGCGTGATCGAGCTCAAGGAGATCAGCAACGTCACCATCGTCGGGGTCGGCAGCGGAGCCGTCTTCGACCAGCTGGGCATCCACATCCGCGCGGCCAGCAACATCATCATCCAGAACGTGACCATCCGGAACGTCAAGAAGTCGGGCTCGCCCACCTCCAACGGCGGTGACGCCATCGGCATGGAGAGCAACGTCCGCAACGTCTGGGTGGACCACACGACCCTGGAGGCGTCGGGCGGGGAGTCGGAGGGCTTCGACGGCCTCTTCGACCTGAAGAACAACACCCAGTACGTGACCCTGTCCTACAGCATCCTGCGCAACTCCGGCCGTGGTGGCCTCGTCGGATCGAGTGAGAGCGACCGCTCGAACGGCTTCATCACGTACCACCACAACCTGTACGAGAACATCGACTCCCGCGCACCCCTGCTGCGTGGCGGCATAGCCCACATGTACAACAACCACTACGTGAGGCTCAACGACTCCGGCATCAACTCCCGCGCCGGGGCCCGCGCCAAGGTGGACAACAACTACTTCAAGGACTCCAAGGACGTCCTCGGCACCTTCTACACCAGCGAGGCCGGCTACTGGCAGGTCAGCGGCAACATCTTCGACAACGTGAGGTGGTCCAGCCCCGGCGGCGACAACAACCCGGCCGGTCCCGACCCGCAGTCCAACACCACCGTCAGCATCCCGTACTCCTACAGTCTCGACGCGGCCGGCTGCGTGCCGAGCGTCGTCAGCGCGACGGCGGGCGCCAACAAGGGGCTGCGGGAGTCGGACGGCAACTGCTCGCCGCAGACACCGACACCGACCGACCCCACGCCCACACCGACCGACCCGCCGTCCCAGCCCGGCGGGACCAACCTCAGCATCGGGGCCGGCTCCGACGGATCCAGCAAGGCCTCCGGCACGAGCTACGGCAACGTGCGGGACGGCGACATGAGCACCTACTGGTCGCCGACCGGCTCGACCGGTTCCGTCTCGATCAAGTGGGACTCCGCCACCTCGGTGTCCGCGATCAACATCCGCGAGACATCGGGCACCGCGGGCACCATCGGGTCCTGGCGGGTCGTCAACCACGACACCGGCGCCGTCCTGACCTCCGGCAGCGGCGCGGGCGTCATCAGCTTCCCCCAGGTCTCACTGCGCAAGATCACCTTCGAGATCACCGGTTCCAGCGGCACCCCACAGGTCGCCGAGTTCGAGACCTACGCCGGATAACGGCCGCACGGTCCCAGCCGTCCGGCGGGCCCGGCACCCTCGGACCCGCCGGACGGCGTCCGCGCCTTCCCATGCGGCGGAGACGCGAACCCCTGGAACCCCTACGCCGGGGGCTCAGTCCTGGAAGACCTTGTCGCGACCCGGACCGCCGGAGAGGGCGTCCGCGCCCGGACCGCCGTACAGCACGTCGTTGCCGCTGTTGCCCCAGAGCGTGTCGTTGCCCTTGCCGCCGTACAGCTTGTCGTGACCCTTGCCGCCATAGAGGACGTCGTTGCCGGCCCAGCCGTACAGCTTGTCGTTGCCGGCGTCCCCGTACATGGTGTTCTCGATCCCCTCGGTGCCGCCGGACAGCTTGTCGTCGCCCGTTCCGCCATGGCACGCGGACCGGCAGATCAGGGTGTCGTTGCCGGGGCCGCCGAAGGAGCCGAGGCCCCAGACACCGCCACCGCCGCGGATACGGTCGTTGCCGGAGCCGCCGTAGAGCACACTCCAGGCGCTGCCCACGAGGACGTCGTTCCCGGCTCCGCCGTAGATCGAGGCGTACGCGGTGTTGTCCGCGTCCATCGTCGCGGTGTCGTCGCCGTCGCCGAGGTGGACGTCGTAGATGTCCGAGTCGTCGGAGCCCAAGGGGATCTCGACGGCGCACTGGACGACGGTGTGATCGGCCTCCGACGGGTGGACGCAGTCGTCCCAGGCGGCCGCGTTCGGCCCGATGGCGATGTCGACCACGTCGCTGAAGGTGAGGACGTAGTACTCCTCGAAGTCGCCCCTCACCTCGACCTCCGCGGAGATCGCCAGGCGGTTCGCCTGCCCTGCGGCGGCCTTGTACCAGAGCTCACTGTCCTCGTGGACGACGGAGGCCGGGCTCGTCGTTGCCGCCTGGGCGGCGGGCACCGCGAGTAAGGCTCCGCCGAGGGCGAGGGCGGCGGTGGCCGTGACGGCGGTGAATCTGCGGATGCGGATGCGCATGCGAAAGCAACCCTTCATGGAGAAGCGGATCAGTGACGACCGTGACGACACTGACAACAGTGACGACAGTGACGATCGGAACCGGCGGAGAAGGTGCCGGTGAGTGCCGTCGCCGTCGCCACCGCCGTTGGCACGGCGACGGCACGGGCGGCGCGGGCAGTACGGCAGGAGTCGTCCACCGGATGGTTGTTGCTTCGGTCACCCTTTTAGACAGCGGACCGATGGCGGGGGTTGTACCGGAAAGCGCCTTATTTCCCCACGACCCGAGCCCCGCGGACCGCGTTCCGACTCTCCGGCACCGCCCCGCACTCGGCCCACAACAGCTTCCCGCCCTTGGACGCGCCCAGCTCCCGCAGCGCCGACGCGCCCCACGCGTCCGCGCAGGCCCGTACGAGGTGCAGGCCGCGGCCGCGCTCGGCGTCTTCCGGCAGTACGACGACGGGGGCGCCCTCCTCGAAGCCGGGCGGAACCCTGGGGTCCGTGTCCCTCACCGCCACACAGAGCCGTCCCGCCCGGTCGAGGACGCGGAGGGAGTACGGGCCCTCGGTGTGCTGGTGCGCGTTGGTGAGCAGCTCGGAGGCCAGCAGCTCGGCGGCGGGGGCGAATTCGACCAGGTCACGGGCGTCGAGGATGGCCCGGAGGGTGGCGCGGGCGACGCCGGGGGACCGAGGATCGCGGGGAAGGTGCAGGGTGTAGTTCCAGGACGGGGATACGGTTGCCATGGAAGTCTCCGATCACAGAGGGGAGTTGGGTGGTGTCGCTGAGGTGGCGGTTTCGGTTTCGATGCCGGTGTCGTGCGGTGCCCAGTGGCCGTCGCCGCTCCGTCGAGCGGGGCGCTTCTGGGCGGGGCGCCTGAGTACGAAGGTAGACCACGCGCAAATGACATTTGCCAGATAGCGAATGGCTTCCGCGATAATCCCTCATGTGAGTGACGCACTAACTGAACATGTGCCCAAGAGGAGTTCACATGCCCGCACGGCCTTCCATGACAGCCAGACGCCTTCGACTGGCCGTGGAGCTGCGTAAGCTGCGCGAACGCGCGGGCATGACAGCGACGGAGGCAGCGCGGGCGCTCGGGACCAGCCAAGGACAGCTCAGCAATGTGGAGTCGGCCCGGTTCGGAGTAAGTCCCGACCGCATCAGGGCGCTGGCCCGCATCTATTCCTGCGCCGACCAGGCGTTCATTGAATCCCTGGTCGATATGGCAACCGACAAGACGTTCGGATGGTGGGAGTCGTACCGCGATGTACTGCCCTCAGGGCTGCTCGACCTCGCCGAACTGGAACATCACGCCACTGCCATCCGGACCGCGTACACCTCGCACATGCCCGGGCTGCTTCAAACCGCCGACCACGCACGCGAGATCTTCCGCCACGTAATCCCCCCACCCATGCCACCCGAGGTCGAGCATCGCGCCTCGCACCGTGTGAAACGGCAGGGCGTGCTCTACGGGGCATCCCCGACCCCGTACCGCACTGTCGTCCACGAGGCGGCCCTGCGCATGCGCGTCGGCGGCAGGACCGTGGCTCGCGCTCAGCTCCAACACCTGCTCGACATGAGCGAGCAGGAACACATCACGATCCGCGTACTCCCCTTCGACGTGGGCGCGTTCCCAGGATCAGGCCAGTCCATCAACTATCTGGTCGGCGTGGTCCCTCAGCTGGACACGGCCCAACTCGACCAGTTTCACGGCCCTGTAATGCTCGACGCCGAAGCCCTCCTGGAGAAGTACCGGCGCCTCCTCGACATCGTGGAGGCCACCGCCCTCAGCCCCGAGAAGTCCCGGGACCTGATTCAGTCCATCGCCCAAGACCTGTAAAGGAGCCCGTATGCACACGCTCAGTTGGCAGAAGTCCTCCTACTGCCAGGAAGGCGACGCCTGCGTCCACATATCCGTCGGCCCCGAGACGATCGACGTCACTGAAAGCGCCGACCCCACCCAAGCCATACTCACCGCCGCGCCGGAAGTGTTCCGCGCCTTCCTCCACTCACTGAAGCAGAGGGCAGACCGCTACTGACGCCCCTGCCCACGTCGCAGACTCCAGCGCTCTACATGCGCTGGTGCGCCCCTGCGCCCTTGACGATCCCGACTCTGTACGGCGAAGCTCGTGCAAGTTGACGTAAGCCGCTCGACACCGGAGGCAGTCATGGCACTACGGTTCATCGGGATTGATCCAGATACCGGGCAGCAGGGCTCCCCCACCGTGTGGGTGGACGAGAAGAAGGGAGAACTGGTGCTCCAGGGCTGGAAGCCGGACGAGAGGCTTGAGGCGGAGTGCGCGGCGTTCGAGGTGCCCGGACACACGACAGGAATCCCCTCACACGAAGCCGTGATCCGGATTCCGGCCCGTATGGTGCCTATGCTCAGGGAGGCGTGCGATGTCGCAGAACGAACCCGGCTTTGACGAGTTGCTGGCAGCAGCCAAGTACTCGGCTGTGCACCTGGAGATGCGTGACTCGTACGGCGTCGGCGACGAGACCGAGGACTTCGAGAACTGGAAGCGCGCAGGACGGCGCGACGTGGACCCCACATCTGACTACTGGACACCTTGGGTTGATTTGATTCGGCGCACGGTAGCCCGTGGTGTGGTCGTCCGCCGGGCACGCATCGTTTCGGAACCGGTCACCGACTACATCCGGTACGAACATGCCGGCACCGCGGTCAACCTCCACGCCGGGGAGCAGGTCCGCTGGCTTCCCAGGCGTCAGGCGTCGGACATCGCGCTGCCCGGCAACGATTGCTGGGTGTTCGACGAAGAAACCGTGCTCTTCAACCACTTCACGGGTGAAGGTAACTGGTCGGAGCCCGGCTGGGAGGTTCGTACCGAACCCGCCGTGGTGCGACTGGCGTCAACCGCGTTCGAAGCCGTCTGGGAGCGCGGTGTCCCACACGAGAAGTACTCGGTCTGACCCAGCAAAGCACTGAAGAGCCCATCCATGTCCGTGTCCCCATCGTCCAGCGCCCAGGCCGCCCGGGAAGTCCTCGCAGCGCGACTCGGGGAGCTACGCAGAGACGCCGAGCTGACCGGACACGAGCTGGCGCTTCGATGTGGCTGGAGCCCAGCCAAATCATCACGCATCGAGCGGGCGAAAACGCCCGCTTCCGATGCCGACATCCGCGCATGGTGCACAGCGTGCGGGGCCAAGGACCAAACAGCGGATCTGATCGCAGCCAACCGCCAGGCCGATCAGATGTACGTGCACTGGAAGAAGCTCCACCGTCACGGGATGCGCAGAGCACAGGAGGAAGTCGTCCCCCTGTACGCAGGCACCCGTCACTTCCGCGTGTACTGCTCGAATGTCGTCCCCGGGATGCTCCAGACCGAGGCGTACGCGACAGCCCTGCTGTCCACTATCGCCGCTTTCCAGGGCACCCCGGACGACTCAGCGACGGCTGCGGCCTCCCGCGTCGAGCGCTCGCGTGTACTCCATGAGGGCGATCACCGGTTCGCCTTGCTGATGGAGGAAACGGTGCTCCGCTACCGCATCGGCGACGCAGCGACCATGGCGGGCCAACTCGGTTACCTGCTCGCGGTCATGGCTCTCCCGAACGTCAGTCTGGGAGTGATCCCCTTCACTGCCCAACGACGCGTGTGGCCCCTGGAAGCCTTCTACCTGTTCGACGATCGACAAGCGAGTGTCGAACTGCTCACGGCTGCGGTCAACGTCTCGGCCCCCAGCGAAATCGCCGTGTACGCCAAAGCCTTCGCCGAACTGTCGAAGATCGCCGTTCACGGCTCAGCCGCGCGTGCCCTGATCACCGAGGCAATTAACTCTCTCGGGTAATCCACGTGCAATTTCATGCAAGAACGTGGACCGGCAACTTCGGACTCCATACGGTCGTTGCATCGACAGCAGACCAGCCGGGGAGGCCACGCGTGGTGACGCAGAAACCGCAGGGATACAACCTGGCTGAGGTACCGGCCGAGCCTTCTGTCATCTCCGGCTGTTCCGCCTGTCTGTCCCTCGCGGTTGCCCGGGAGAACGCGCGCTCCAGAGGCGACTACAGCGCCGTTTCTGACGCGAACGTGGAACTGCGTCAGCACCAGACCGAGGCACACCGCTCATGAGCGGGACGCAGGAATCCGGGCTCTTTGCCGACCGGCCGTTGATGACGATGCGTGTCTCTCATGACTCCGGGCAGACCTGGGGACCCGAGCGGCCGGTCTTCGCGTCCGAGGGCCTGGCTCCCCTGGTCACCTCGGAATGGCCGCCGTGCCAGTGCCCGCGGTGTGCGGGACGCGGTAGGCCCAACCGCTGAGGCAGTTGCCTCCCCCTGAACTCCCGCCTAACACGGGCGGCGGCGGTCAGTCATGGCCGCGATCAGTTGAGCAGGAAGGTGCAGTGATGCTGGACGGAAGTGACCTGTACGCGCTCGACATCGACGGGGCCTCGTTCGTCAAGGCGTGCGGCGGCCCCTGCACCGAGGGGTGCGTGGCCCTGGCCCGGATCGGCGACGGCGCCTGGGCCCTCGGTGACAGCAAGCGGCCGGACGCACAGCCGCTGCGGTTCACCACGGAGGAACTGGACGCGGCGGGTATCGACCCGGCGCGATTCGGCCTGCCGGTCTGATCCTCCTCCTCTCCGACTGGTCCCGGTTCCCGTACACGGAGTCGGGACCAGCCCCCCGATCTTCGACACCGAACGGGAACGACTGGTGCACCACCACGGCTACCTGTGGACCGGCCCGAAGCAGCGCTTCGACAACGAGGCCCTACGACGGCCCCCGCACCCCGACCCGCCACCGGCCGGAAGCAAGCCGGAGCTGATCCAGCGGTACCGCGAGGTGGCTGCGGAATTCCCGGTCGTCGATCTGCCCCCGCTGGAGACGGCCTACTGGCTGATCAAACCCCAAGCGCTGGTCCGGGGGACGTGGGACGAGCCGAAGGAAGCGGCCGCATGGCTCGGGGAACGGCTGGCCGAGTACGCGCCACGGTTCGCCTCCGAAACGGATCGTGACACCGCCCACCTGGCGTTCCTGACCGACTCCGCCGCCGAGCGGCTGGGGTGGGGAGGTGACGTGTCGTTCGGCTTGTACCTCGAACGCCCCTCGTATCTGTCCCTGGCCGTGGTGACGTGTTCCCCGAACCGTCGAATGCCTGAACTGGGGTGTCCAGAGCGATGATCACCTGCCCGGCCCGCACCACGCTGACGACCCTGCCGGGCTGGCCTGGGCACCGTGCTGGCCGCCAAGGTCATCGGGCGGCCACACCCTCGGCTTCGTCACGCTCCTCCTGCGGCGGGCCCCGGAGCACCTGCGCTGGTCACCCGTACTATGACAAGTGCCACGAGGATCCGTATGATGACCGCATGACGATCAACATGACGATGAGCCTCCCCGATGACGTGGCCGCCTTCGTGAAGGCCAAGGGCAACGCTTCCGCGTACACGGCCCGGATACTGCGCCGACAAATGCTCGCCGAGCAGCTGGAACGCTCGGCGCGGGTACGTGCCGAAGCCGGGATCGTGGCCACTGCGGCGGAGCCCACCGAGAGCGAGGACGCGACCTTGGAGCGCTGGGGCCGGGTGGCGGGCCGGTGAAGCGCGGGCACGTCTACCAGCTGTCCTTCGCCGGAGGCCCCGCCCATGTCCTGGTGATCTCGTCGGACGCCCTCAACGCACAGAACAAGACCGCCACCTGCGTACTGATCTACCCGCAACAGGTGCGCGAGGCGACCATCGTCGACATTCCGGTCAGTACCCCCTCGTCAGGCACCATCGTGCTGGGCGAGTTCCGCACGCTGTCCGCCCCTCGCTTCGACGAAGACCTGGGACCGGTGGACGACCGCGTGATGGAGGCGGTCGAGATCGGACTCCGGGCCGTCTTCGACCTGTAAGACGTGTAGGACGTGTAGGACGTGGGCACCCCGGGCATCCTCGGACCGCATTGAGGCCCACGTCACCCCGGCCACACGATCGGCTGCACCTCGCTGTACGCGTGCAGCGCTGAGGAATCCACGCCGAGGCCCTCGGTCCTCATGGTCCGCGCCGACTTGCTTGTCGGAGCCAGAACGCTGGATGCCGCGAAAGCTCTCACCAGGGCCTGGGACCTGGGCGGCGGCGAGGTGTGGGGGATGAGCCCTTTCGGTGGCAGCACCGAACTCATCGACGGCCTGGCGCAGGAGCGTCGCCGCATCAACACAGCGATCGACGACCTGATCGCCGCCCGTGACATCCTCGACTCCCTCATCGGCCGCCCGCTCGCCCAGGCCACGCCTTAGAACCTGTCCGGCTGCTCGGCGACCTCGGATGGCCACCGTCCTCGCAGCTGGACATCGGCGGTATCACCACCGCCCGCGGGCAGGAGCACTTCGCCCTGCTCTTCAGCGGCATCGCCGGCGGCCTGGGAACCCCCACGTTCAACATCAGGGTCGTCACGGACTCGGCCCGGCGGTGACGTGGCGCACTTCACCCGGGTGGGCAATGGCCCGGGGCGATACGTCTGCCACGATGCGTGCCCATGACTGACACGAACTCCGGTGGGCTGGTGGTGCGCCGCGCGGACGGGTCGGACCTGGCCGCGTTGGCCGGGATCGACTCTGTCGCGGTGGCGGGCGACCGGGCGCGGCGCGCGAGTATCCGGCACTGGCTGGAACGCGGGTCGGTTCTCGTCGCGGAGGATGCCTCAGGCCACCTGGGCTACAGCGTGCTGGAGTACACCTTCTTCGAGCAGGGCTTCGTCACCATGCTGATGGTCGCGCCCGCGGCACGTCGACGAGGCGTGGGCGCCCACCTCCTCAAGGCCGTCGAGACCACGTGCACCACTCCCAAGCTCTTCACCTCCACCAACCTCTCCAACCACCCGACGCAACGCCTGCTGCAACGCGCGGGCTGGTCCCCGGTCGGCATGGTGCACGGCCTGGACGAAGGTGATCCCGAACTCTTCTACCTGTGCCCCGGTGTCCGGCTTCGGGGCGGCGCCCCCCGCGCCGGAAATCCGGAGGACACCCCCACCCCCGCCTGACACCCTGCCCCTATGAACCGCAGACGCCTCAGCGCCCTCGCCCACGCCGACCACCCCATCGCCGCGCCCCTCAGCGACGCCTCCGTCACCCGCCTCCTCGACCGGGCCGTGCCGGGGGACGGCGGCAGTGGGCGGATACTCGACCTCGGCTGCGGCGAAGCCGCCTGGCTCATACGGGCGTTGGAGGGGCGGCCCGGACTGCAGGCAGCCGGGGTCGAGCTCGATGTCGGGACCGTCGACAGGGCGAGGCAGGGCATCGCGGCGCGCGGCCTCGGTGACCGGATCACCCTGCACGCCCAGGATGCCGGCACGTTCGCCGCCGAGGAGCCCTTCGACCTGGTGCTGAGCATCGGGGCCACGCACGCCTTCGGAGGGCTGCTCCCCACGCTCGACGCGGCCCAAAGGCACCTCGCCCCCGGCGGCAGCGTGCTCGTCGGGGAGGGGTTCTGGGAGCGGGAGCCCAACCAGCGGACGCTGGACGCCGGTTTCGAGGCCAACGAGCTCGTCGACCTCGCCACGACCGTCGACCGGGTCACCGGGGCGGGGTGGACGCCGGTGTACGGGTACGTCAGCGCCGAGGAGGAGTGGGACGACTACGAGTGGTCCTGGACCGGAACCCTCTCCCGCTGGGCCCTGGACAACCAGGCCGACCCGGACAGCCCCCAGGCCCTCAAGGCCGCCGCCGAACACCGCGCCACCTGGCTCCACGGCTACCGCCGCACCCTCGGCTTCGTCACGCTCCTCCTGCGGCGGACCCCGGAGCACCTGGGCTGATCACCATGCTGGCCGACGAGGAGTGTGCGGGCGCTCGGGACCCCTCCCGGAGAGGGTCCGGTACAACCGCCGTATGGGACACACCACGAAAACGAAGGCCGGAGCGACCAGGCGCGCAGCCGCTCGCTCCCGCAGGACAGCCGTGGCCGCGGCCGCTCTCGCGCTGGCCGTGACAGGCGTTACGGCGAACGCGGCGGCGGCGGACACGCAGGCCATCCGTTATCCCCCGCGCCTGAAGAAGTGCGCCGACCTGGACTGCTCCGTCCGCATCAACAAGGGTGAAGGGTTCAGGGCCCACAGGTTCTGGATCAAACGCGTCACCTTCCCGCAGATCAGCCGGAACAACATAAAGGTCAAGGCCTACGGCAACGGCTTCGAGCTGACCTGCGGAGGGACCGCGCCGCTGCGCTGCACCATGAACGGCGTCAAGTTCACGATCAGGGACGTCCGCGGCAACACTGCCCGGAAGGTCTGGATCCGTCCGTAAACGGCAAGACCCGTAGACGGCAAGAGGAGCGCCGGGTGCCGGGCGACCGCCACCGCGCGGGCCCGCACCCGGCTCACCCCGTATCCCACAGCGCCATGCCCCGGAGCGCGGTCACCCCGGCCACACGATCGCCTGCACCTCGCTGTACGCGTGCAGCGCGTACGAGCCGACGTCGCGCCCCACCCCGCTCTTCTTGAAGCCCCCGAACGGCGCCTCCATGTTGCGGCCGACCGTGTTGACCCCGACTCCCCCGGCCCGCAACCGCCGCGCGACGCGGAACGCGCGGGCCACGTCGCCCGACCAGACGTAGTCGATGAGGCCGTAGTCGCTGTCGTTCGCCAGCGCCACCGCTTCCTCCTCGTCCTCGAAGGGGAGGACCACGACCACCGGGCCGAAGATCTCCTCGCGGACCACCCTCATGTCGGGGGTGCAGTCGGCGAGTACGGCCGGAGAGACGTAGAAACCGCGGTCGAGTCGCGGTCGTTCGCCGCCCGTCACCACCCGCGCGCCTTCCTTGCGGCCCAGTTCGACGTACGACTCCACGCGGTCCCGGTGGGCGGAGGAGATGACGGGGCCGACGACGGTGTCCGGGCGCCGAGGATCGCCGACCTTCAAGTGGCGGGCGTACAGCGCCAGTTGCTCGACCACTCGGTCGTACACACCCGTCTGCGCGATCACCCGCGTCGGTGCCGTACAGATCTGGCCGCTGTAGAAGGAGAACGTCGTCCCTATGCCTCGTACGGCCGACTCCACATCCGCGTCGTCGAAGACGACCGCCGCTCCCTTCCCGCCCAGCTCCATCAACTGCCGTTTCATGCCCCGCCCGCACACCTCGGCGATGCGCTGCCCGACGGCCGTCGAACCGGTGAAGCTCACCATGTCCACATCAGCCGAATCCACCGCCGCCTCACCCACCGACGGCCCCGCCCCGCTCACCACATTCACCACCCCCGGAGGCGCCCCCGCCGCCTCCAGTGCCTCCGCCATGCGGTAGACCGACAAGGGGTCCTGCGGGGCCGGTTTCACCACCACCGTGTTGCCCATCGCCAGCGCCGGGGCGATCTTGCCCGCCGGGTTGGCCCAGGGGTTGTTGTACGAGGTGATGCACGTGACCACGCCCACCGGCTGGCGTACGGCAAGGGCGCCCATGACGGCCGCCCTGCCGAAGGGGCCCGCCTCGTTGATCTGGGGCGGCACGGCCCACTCGGCGGGCTCCACCTTGGCGTACCGCGCGAAACGGGCGGCCCCGACGCCCACCTGCATCCCGCGCGCCGTGCCGGTCGTGGCGCCCGTCTCGGCCTGGGCGAGTTCGGCGTACGGCTGGAAGTGGCGCTGGATGATCTCGGCGGTACGGCCCAGAATCGCCGCCCGCTCCTCCGGCCGGGTGTGCGACCACGGCCCGAAGGCCTCGCGGGCCGCGGCGGCGGCCGCGTGCACCTGATCCCGCGAGGCCTCCGGCGCCCACCCGACGGTTCCCTCGGTCGCCGGGTCGGTCACCTCGTAGTACCCGCCGTCGGGCTCGACCCACGAACCGCCGATGAACAGCCGCTGCCTGTCGGGCATCACGGAGTCACCTGACCTCATCACGCCGGAGTCCGTGGCCGACCTGCTTTTCCGGCCGGGGGTCCGGGGGTTGTCCCCCGGGAGACTGCAGCGTGCTCACCGTCGCCGTGTCCCGCCCCGACCGCAGCACCCGGCCCGGTACGGCCCCGCTCACCGTGTCGTCCCGGATCGCCTCGACCCCGTTGACCCACACCGCCCGTACCCCGATGGCCTTGGAGTCGAGCCGTGGGCTGTCGCCGGGCAGGTCGTGCACCAGGTTCGCCGTACCCGCGTCGATGCGTGCGGGGTCGAAGAGGACGAGGTCCGCGTGCCACCCTTCCCGGACACGGCCCCTCTCCCGCAGCCCGAACAGCCGGGCCGGGTCGTCCGTCAGCATCTGCACCGCCCGCTCCAGCGGCACCAGCTTGCGGCCGCGCAGGCAGTCCCCGAGGAAGCGGGTGGTGTACGGGGCTCCGCACATCCGGTCCAGATGGGCGCCCGCGTCCGAGCCGCCCAGCAGCACGTCCTCGTGACGCCAGGTCTCGGCGCGCAGGGCCCAGGAGTCGGGGTCGTTGTCGGTGGGCATGGGCCACAGGACCGTACGGAGGTCGTCGGCCGCGCAGATCTCCACGAGGGCCTCGAAGGGCTCCTGGCCGCGCTCGGCGGCGATGTCCCGCACCACCCGCCCGCTCAGGCCCTCGTTCGCCGCGCTGTACGTGTCCCCGATGACGTACCGCCCGAAGTTCGTCAGCCGCCGGAAGACGCCCGCCTCCTTGGACCCGGCGTGCCGCAGCATCTCGGCCCGGACCTCCGGGTCGCGGAGTCGCGCGATCCTCTCCGGTACGGGCAGGCCGAGGACCGGGCCCCAGCCCGGGATCAGGTTGAGCGCGCAGAAGGTGCCCAGCGACATGTTCATCGGCGTGAGGATCGGCATGGTCAGCGCCACGATCCGCCCCCCGGCCTTCCTCGCCCGCTCACTCGCCAGCAGCTGCCTCGGTACGCGTTCGGGGACCGCCGCGTCGATGGTCAGGACGTTCCAGTTGAGGGGCCTGCCCGCGGCCGCGCTCATCTCCACGAAGAGGTCGATCTCGTCGTCGCTGAACTGGTCCAGGCAGCCGGCCACGATCGCCTCGATCTGCGTACCCTCGTGGTCCCCGACCGCACGCGAAAGCGCCAGCAGCTCCGCCGGTTTCGCATGCCGGGAGGCCACCGGCTTGCCGTCGCCGTCCGAGTGCGTGGACGACTGCGTGGTCGAGAAGCCCCAGGCCCCGGCGTTCATCGCCTCGTGGAACAGCCGCAGCATGGCAGCCAGTTGCTCCTCACTCGGCTGCCCGCCCACCGCGTCCGGCCCCATCACATACCGCCGCAGCGCGCAATGCCCGACCATGAAGCCCGCGTTGACCGCGATACGGCCCTCCAGGGCGTCCAGATACTCCCCGAAGCCGTGCCAGCTCCAGGGCGCCCCCTCCTCCAGCGCCACCAGCGACATGCCCTCGACCTTGGACATCATCCGCCGCGTGTAGTCCGCGTCCTCCGGGCGCCCCGGGTTCAGCGGCGCCAGCGTGAAACCGCAGTTGCCCGCCGCGACCGTCGTCACCCCGTGGTTCAGGGACGGGGTCGCGTACGGGTCCCAGAACAACTGGGCGTCGTAGTGCGTGTGCGGATCGACGAACCCGGGCGCGAGGACCAGCCCGGCCGCGTCCTCCGTCGTACGGGACGGTTCGTCCACTGCACCGATCACGGCGATACGTCCGTCCCGTATACCGACGTCAGCGGTGTACGAGGGCGCGCCGGTGCCGTCCACGACGGTAGCGCCTTTGATCAGATGGTCGAGCACGGAGAAACACCCCTTTCTAACCGTGGGTTGAGGTGAGTGCCCTTAAAGGGGCGCGGGGCTGTGTCGATATGCGGCTCCGCCGCGTGGGCGCGAGCAACCACGGACAAACCCGCAGCCGCCAACGAGCCTCAGACCGCCCCCCGGAACCGCGAAGTCCGATGCACAGGATCCGTATCGACCTTCGGAATCACGTGCTCCCCGATCAACCGGATCGTCTGCAACGTGTCCTCCCGCGAGATCCCCACCGGCAGCCCGAAGCTCAGCTGATCGGCCCCCGCCTGCTCCCACCGCTTGCACTGCGTGAGCACCTCGTCCGGGTCCCCGCAGATCAACAGCTCCTCGGCGATGAGGAGTTCGATGATCTCCTCGGTGTACTCGGGCAGGGTCTCGGGCCACTCCGGGAAGCCCTCGGGCCGCGGGAACGTGTCGTGGTACCGGAAGACGAGCGACGGCAGATAGTGCAGCCCTCCGCCGGCGGCGATCCGTACCGCCTCCTCGTGCGTCGGCGCGCACACGGCGGTCGTCGTCACCATCACGTTGTCGTTGACGAAGTCACCGATCGGCTCGGCGTCCACAACGGCCGTCTTGTACTGCTCCAGCACCCACTCCATGTCGGAGACCTTCTGGACGCTGAAGCCCAGCACACCGAGGCCCTTCTTCGCGGCCATGGCGTACGAGGGCGGCGATCCGGCGGCGTACCACATCGCCGGGTGCGACTTGCCGTACGGCTTGGGCAGGACCTTGCGCGGCGGGAGCGACCAGTGCTTGCCCTGGAACCCGGTGTACTCGTCCTGGAGCCACATCTTCGGGAACTCGGCGATGGTCTCTTCCCAGATCTCCTTGGTGTAGTTCATGTCGGTGATGCCGGGGAGAAAGCCGAGGATCTCGTGGCTGCCCGCGCCCCGCCCGCTGCCGAACTCGAAGCGGTTGCCGGTGAGATGGTCGAGCATGGCGACCTTCTCGGCGACCTTGACCGGATGGTTGACCTGGGCGAGCGGGTTGAAGATCCCCGAGCCGAGGTGGATGCGCTCCGTCGCGTGCGCCAGGTACCCCAGGAACACATCGTTGGCGGAGAGGTGCGAGTACTCCTCCAGGAAGTGGTGCTCGGACGCCCAGGCGTACTTGAAGCCGGACTTGTCCGCCTGGATGACGTACTCGGTCTCCTCCATCAGCGCCTTGTGCTCCGCGAGCGGGTCGCTCTCGGCCCGCTTGCCCACGTATCCCTGTACAAAGAGCCCGAATTCCAAGGAGGTTCACCGTCCCCAGAGTCTGTTTCTGACAGTGCGTCAGATTTCTAGGGCCGACTGTTCCACCGGCCCCGTGGAGCGTCAATAGCTGACGTACCGTCAGACGAAGAAGGAGAAGACACTCGCCGCCCGTCAGAGCACGTTCACGCCCGCCAGCCAGCCCCCGTCGATCACGAACGGCTGCCCGGTGATGTAGGCGGAGTCGTCGGAGGTGAGGAACAGCACCAGCCGGGCCACCTCCTCCGGCCTGCCGATCCGGCCCAGCGGCACGAGCTTGCGGTACAGCCCGTCGACGGCCCCCGCTTCGACGTCGGCGCCGGGATTGGTCATGGGCGTGTCGACGGCGCCCGGACACACGGCGTTGACGCGGACGCCCTTCGACGCCAGCTCCAGCGCGGCGACCCGCGTGAGGCCGACGATCGCGTGCTTGGTCGCGCTGTACGCGCCGACGTACGCCATGCCGGTGAGCCCCGCGTACGAGGCGGTGTTGACGACGGTGCCGCCGCCGGCCGCCTCGATCTCGGGGGCCACGGTCTTGATGCCGAGGAAGACGCCGACCTGGTTGACCCGTACGACCTGCATGAACTCGTCGAGGGGGGTGTCGACGAGGGTGTTGAAGCGCAGGATGCCGGCGTTGTTGACGAGGCCGTCGATGCGGCCGTACGCGCCCTTGGCGGCGGCGACGGCGGAGTGCCAGTCGGCCTCCTGGCTCACGTCGAGGTGGACGTACAGCGCACCGATCTCCTTGGCGAGGGCCTCAGCCCGGTCGTCGAGGACGTCGGCGACCACGACCTCGGCCCCTTCCGCCCTGAACAGCCGGGCCTCCTGCTCACCCTGACCGCGCGCGGCGCCTGTGACGAGGACGACACGTCCGTCGAGCTTGCCCATGGGGACTCCCTTCGCGGTGCGTTGGCCAAGGTCAGCGTACCGCTGAATCTGACGGAGCATCAGGTGTGGGGAGACTGCTTGCGAGCGCAACCCGAAGTGACTGAGGAGTAGGGATATTTGACTCTGTCGGCGACGCTCACAGGGCCCCAATAATCCTCAACCGAAGAATAAAGCCACCCCCCAAGGAGGGAGCCGAGCATGGCCAAGCGGCGCTTCAAGAACAAGAAGGTCCGGTTCGTGGCGATCGGCACGGCGATCACGAGTGGAGCGGCCGCCGCCATCGTGCTGCTGCCGTCGGCGGACGCCGCGGAGCCGGAGACACGAAGGACGGTCTCGGGGCCCGAGGAAATCATGAGGATGTGTGAAAGGGCCAGGGTGCTCGAGGGCAAACCGCAGAACACCTCGGATTTTGGCGGCGGGGGGGTTGGCGGCCCCGGTTTCGAGGCCGACAGCTGTGACTTCGTCGAGACGGATCACGAGGAATTCAACGGGCCCACGGAGAAGGTCACGATCGACTTCCCGAACTGCCCCCCGGACGTCAACCCCGAGGCGGTAGCCGATGGGTCATGGACCGCATCTGTGGCTCAGGGCCAAGGCAAGTACAAGGCGACGCAGCAAGGCGCCGCAGGCGGACTTTTCGGAGCCTTGACCGGCGCCTGGGTGAGTCACAGGGCAACGCTGGACATGACCATCAGGACGGTAACCGCCAGCGAGACGATAAACAGGCCGATACCTGAGGGCAAGGTGCTCTTTGTGGAGTTCACGCCCAAGATGCAGCGCATGACGGGCAAATGGGTCGTGAAGATCGACGCCAAGCCGGCGACGACCGTCCTCAATGCCGTCCCCGAGCAGATCTTCGAGGCGGAAGAGGTCGTCGAGGGTCCCGTCATCCTTCCGGGGGCCGCGGGCGCGCCCGGGACCCCGGACGGCCTGATCGAGACCAAGCTCAAGGACTGCTAGGCCCGCGGACCCCCACGATCCGTAAAGGAGACACACCATGACACGCGCAGGCCGCAGCGGCAGCCACCGCAGCAAGAAGAAGCGCCTCACCCTCATCCTGGCCCCGGTGGCCGCCCTCGCAGTGGCGGTTCCCCTCATGGCCAACGCGGGCGCGGCCACTCCCAGCGAGGTGGACGCCGACTGCAAGAGCGACTCGGACCGGCTGGAGAACTGTGAGTTCATCCCCGTCCAGAACCAGAAGAACAGTTTCGGCCCCAATGAGCGGGTGTCCAAACCGGACACCAACTGCGGAAGCGACACTTCGCAGACGAAGGCCTTCAGCGTCAGCGGCCAGGTGACCAGGATCATGCAGACGGAGGAGGGTTCCGTCTTCACCGGCGGCGCCATGCTGGCGAGCTCGATGTTCGAAGTGGGCATCCAGTTCAGCGAACAGGACATCAACATCAAGCGCGACGACACGACGACCGGCTTCACCCAAACCCTGAGGGGCGCGCTGCTGCCCGACCACATCGGCTTCTTCATGTGGTCACACAAGCGCGTCGACGTGAGTGGATACCTCAAGGCCACCTACAAGGAAGAGCAAGACGGCCAGAAGGTGTTCTTCTCCCCCAGTGAGGGATCCACGGACGTCCACGTCTTCTACCCGCAGCTCCTCAAGAACGGAACCCCTGACGGCCGCCTCTGGCTGCGCAACGTCAAGTGCGGGACGCCGCAGGCCGACGCAATCCTCAACGACGGGAACAGCCTCCGCATCGAGCCCGGATTCGAAGAAGGCGGGGAGAACGTCGTCGACGTCGAAGTCCCGCTGCCAGAGACGTCTTCGTAGAAGAGAAGCAAGCAGGAAGCAGCGACAGAAAAGACGAGGCGCACGGAATACTCGACTGGCCCCCGCGGTTCCGCGGGGGTCTTTCCTTCTGCGAATCAAGATGATCAGGGACCACTCACCAGAAGCCGAGCGTCAGCGGGCCAGGGCCCTCTGGCTACCACCGCGTGCGGCCCCCAGCCACCGCAGCACCGCCTCCGTGCCGCCCCGGACGTCGAGCTTGGCATAGATGTTGCTGAGGTTGTTACGGATGGTCTTCTCGGTCAGGCTCAGCCGCAAGGCGATCTCCTGGGCGCCCATGCCGGTCGACAGCAGCTCCATGATCTGCCGCTCGCGGGGCGAGAGCAGGGTCCACGTCCGTTCCTCGGTGTCCCCCTCGGGCAGGGTCGGGGCCATACGCCGGGCGCCGTCCCTCAGGGCCGCGCAGGCGGCCGGGGAGAAATGGGTGTGCCCCTTCGTAGCGCCCATGGCCACCCCGGAGAGCGAGCAGGTGCCGTAGTCGCCCTCGACCAGATAGCTGGTGGCCCCACCGCGAAAGACATTGACGACCGTCTCGGTGTCCCGATGCGGACTGATGACGATCACGGGGGTGTCCGTGCCGCCCAAGACGTCCAGCAGCCTCGGCAGGGCGTCCGAGGGGTCCCGGCAGGGCAGGAGGACAACGTCCACGACGTCACGGAGGGAGCCGCCCAGCGAGTGGTGGGGCGGGGGCACATACACTATCCGGCCCACGTACAAGTCGTCCGGGGCCGGCCAGCCACGGTGCGGCCAGTCGGCCTCGGCACAGGCCACGGCGACGGTCAACAAGGAGTTCGTGCTGACGTGCCTGGAAGATCGCATATCGCGTGTCCCCTCCGCCAAGTCATGACGTCAGTTCATACGGACCCACCGCCGCATCTGTTCAAGGTTCAAGCTCCAAACTTCGATCTCCAAGCATCAGGCTGCCAGACAGCCTGTCCGGATCACCGCAGCAGCGGCGCGACCTCTGTGCCGAAAGCGGCTATCTGATCGGTGAGTTCGGTACGGCTCCGGCTGCGGAACCGCACCTGGATCTGGTCCACGCCCATCGCACGGTACGCCCGGAGGGACTCGGCGAGTCTCTGCGCACCGCCGGCGAGGGTGCGCCGCCCGACGTCCCATCCGGGGGCGCCGACGTACAGCGGCTCGGCGATGGCACCGATGGCGAACGGCCCCTGGATGTCGGCCTCTTCGCGCAGGCGCCGTATCCGGGCGATCTGCGCGGGCAGCCTGTCCCGCGGATCACCCTGTGGAAGCCAGCCGTCACCCTTGAGCGCGGCCCGGCGCACAGCGGCCGGGGACGACCCGCCGACCCACAGCGGGATGTGTTCCTGGGTCGGCCGGGGACGCTGGCCCAGCCCCTCGAAGTCGTAGAGCTTGCCGTGGTGTTCGGGAAACTCGTCCGGCCCGAGGGCGGCGCGCAGGGCGTCGACGCACTCGTCCAGCACGAGCCCTCGCCGCTCGAAGTCCACCCCCAGCGCCTCGAACTCCTCCCGCACATGCCCGGCCCCGACCCCGAGGATCAGCCGCCCCCCACAGAGGTGGTCGAGGGTGGCGTACTGCTTGGCGGTGAGGAGCGGATGCCGCAGCCCGACGACGGCGACATGGCTGAGCAGCCGCACCCGCTCGGTGACCCCGGCCAGGAAGGCGAGGGTGGCGACAGGGTCGTACCACACCGTGCTCATCGCGGACGCGAGCCGGCGCGGGATGGCCACGTGGTCGCAGCCGGCGAGGTAGGCGAAGCCGGAGCGGTCGGCGGTGCGGGCGATGTCGACGAGGTCCTCCGCCCCTGCCCCCGCCTCCCACCCCTCGGCATAGATCGTGCTCTGGGACTGGACAGGGAGCTGCATCCCGAAGCGGAGCGGCGCGCTCAAGAGGCACCGCCCGGGCCGGCCCACAGCCCGTCCTCCGTCAGCCCCAGCAGCTCGATCGCGTTGCGCCGTACGATCCGGTCGACCACGTCCGGGTCCAGGTGCCCCATCTGGGCCTCGCCGACCTGGCGGGACTCGGGCCAGGTGGAGTCGGAGTGGGGGTAGTCGGTCTCGTACAGGACATTGCCGACGCCGATGGAGTCCAGGTTCCTGAGCCCGAAGGCGTCGTCGAAGAAGCAGCCGTACACATGCTCGGCGAAGAGCTCGGACGGCGGCCGGTGGACCTTGTCCGCGACCCCGCCCCACCCGCGGTTCTCCTCCCACACCACATCGGCGCGCTCCAGGATGTACGGAATCCAGCCGATCTGCCCCTCCGCGTACATCACCTTCAGCCCCGGGAAGCGCTCGAACTTGCCGCTCATCAGCCAGTCCACCATCGAGAAGCAGCAGTTGGCGAAGGTGATGGTGGAGCCGACGGCGGGCGGCGCATCGGCCGAGGTGGAGGGCATACGGCTGCTGGAGCCGATGTGCATGGCGATGACCGTGCCGGTCTCGGCGCAGGCGGCGAGGAAGGGGTCCCAGTCGTCGGTGTGGACGGAGGGCAGGCCGAGGTGCGGGGGTATCTCGGAGAAGGCGACGGCGCGGACACCGCGGGCGGCGTTGCGCCGGACTTCCGCGGCCGCCAGTTCGGCGTCCCAGAGGGGGATGAGGATCAGCGGGATGAGCCGCCCCTGCGCCGCCGGGCCGCACCACTCCTCCACCATCCAGTCGTTGTAGACCTGGACGCCGAGCAGCCCCAGCTCCCGGTCCTTGGCCTCGGTGAAGGTCTGGCCGCAGAAGCGGGGGAAGGTGGGGAAGCAGACGGCGGACTGGACGTGGTTGACGTCCATGTCGGCGAGGCGCTGCGGGACGTCGTACGAGCCCGGGCGCATCTGCTCGTACGTGATGACTTCGAGCTTGATCTCGTCCCTGCTGTACCCGACGGCGGTGTCGAGGCGGGTGAGGGGCCGGTGCAGGTCTTCGTAGATCCACCAGTCGCCGACCGGGCCGTCGTCCCCCGGTCGCCCCATGACGGGCTTGAACCGCCCGCCCAGGAAGCTCATTTCCTTCAGTGGCGCACGAACGATACGAGGGCCGGTGTCCAAGTACTTCTTGGGGAGCCGGTCCTGCCAGACGTTCGGGGGCTCCACGGTGTGGTCGTCGACGGAGATGATCCTCGGGAAGTTCCCGTCGGCGACCGCGGCGGCGGTTTGGTTCTCCATGGTCTCCATACGGGGCACGGTAGCGCCGATCTGACGGTCCGTCAGCTCCTGCTGCCCGGGTTCGATTGTGTGCGAACGTGTGAGGAGAGGGTGTGAGGACCTTGTGGCATCCCGTGCGGCGGCCTGTGATCGCTGTCTCCCACGGCTGACGCATCCGCCACGAACAAGGCAAACTGGCGTAGTTGTCAGGGAAGCTAGGGGGCGGCGATGAGCGATGTTCCGCGTGTGCCGGAGCAGCGGGGTCCCGGGGAGCCGACGGCACCGGCCGTACCGGCGGCGCTGCGCTTCAGTGTGCTCGGCCCGGTGCGCGCCTGGAGAGGGGCGGAAACCCTGCCCACCGGTTCACCACAGCAACGCGCCCTGCTGGCCGCGCTGTTGCTCCGCGAGGGCCGTACCGCCACCGCGAGCGAGCTGATCGACGCCCTGTGGGGCGACGAACCGCCGTCCCAGGCCCTGGCCGCCGTACGCACCTACGCGTCCCGCCTCCGCAAGGTCCTCTCCGCCGGGGTGCTGGTCAGCGAGTCGGGCGGCTACGCGATCCGCGGGCTGCGCGAGGTCTCCCTGGACCTGACCCTGGCCCAGGAGCTGGCCGCGGACGCCGAGAAGGCCAGGAGCTCCGGGGACCTGTGCCAGGCCCGGAACCTCCTGAACAAGGCGCTGAGCCTGTGGGACGGCGAGGTCCTCGCCGGGGTCCCCGGACCGTACGCCGACACCCAGCGCACCCGCCTGGAGGAATGGCGGCTGGGGCTGGTCGAGTCGCGCCTCGACATGGACCTCGAACAGGGCTGCCACGCGGAGGCGGTCTCGGAACTGACGGCCCTGACAGCGGCGCACCCCCTGCGCGAACGGCTCCGCGAACTGCTGATGCTGGCGCTGTACCGCAGCGGCCGCCAGGCGGAGGCCCTCGCCGTCTACGCCGACACCCGGCGCCTGCTCGCCGAGGAGCTGGGGGTCGACCCGCGCCCGGGCCTGAGCGAGCTCCAGCAACGGATCCTCCAGGCGGACCCCGGCCTCGCGGAACCCTCCGCCCCCCTGACCCCGGAGCCCTCCACCACTCCGGTCAGGCCCGCCCAGCTCCCGGCGACGGTCTCCGACTTCACCGGACGCGCGTCCTTCGTCTCCGAGCTGAGCGACGTGCTCTCCTCCGCCTCCGCCACCGAGGGCCGGGTGATGGCCGTGTCGGCCCTCGCCGGGATCGGGGGCGTCGGCAAGACGACCCTCGCGGTGCACGTGGCCCACCAGGCGCGGGGTGCCTTCCTGGACGGGCAGCTGTACGTCGACCTCCAGGGGGCGGGGGCACGAGCGGCCGAACCGGAGACGGTGCTCGGCGCCTTCCTCCGGGCCCTGGGCACGGCCGACTCGGCGATCCCGGACACCCTGGAGGAACGCTCGGCGCTGTACCGCTCCGTCCTCGACGGCCGCCGCGTCCTGATCCTCCTGGACAACGCCCGCGACGCCGCCCAGATCCGCCCCCTGCTCCCGGGCACGGCGGGCTGCGCGGCACTCGTGACCTCCCGGGTACGGATGGTGGACCTCGCCGGGGCCCACCTCGTCGACCTGGACGTGATGTCACCCGAGGAAGCGCTGCTGCTGTTCACGAGGATCGTGGGCGAGGAGCGGGTCGCCTCGGAGCGGGAGGCCGCGCTCGACGTCGTGGCGGCCTGCGGTTTTCTGCCCCTGGCCATCCGCATCGCCGCGTCCCGCCTGGCCGCCCGCCGTACGTGGACGGTGTCGGTCCTGGCCGCCAAGCTGGCGGACGAGCGGCGTCGGCTGGACGAACTCCAGGCCGGCGACCTCGCCGTCAAGGCCACCTTCGAACTCGGCTACGGAGCCCTGGAACCCACCCAGGCCCGCGCCTTCCGCCTCCTGGGCCTGGCCGACGGCCCGGACATCTCCCTCGCCGCGGCCGCCGCCGTACTGGACCTCCCGGTGCACGAGACGGAGGACCTCCTGGAGTCCCTCGTCGACACCTCCCTCCTGGAATCGGCCGCGCCCGGCCGCTACCGCTACCACGACCTGGTCCGGCTCTACGCGCGTGCCTGCGCGGAACGGGACGAGTGGCCGCCGGGGGAGCGGGAGGCGGCGATGTCGCGGTTGCTGGACTTCTACTTGGCCACGGCGGCACAGGTGTACGCGATCGAGCGCCCCGGTGATCGGACCGTGGACCACCTGGAAGTCACCGAACACGCGGGCCAGGAGTTCAGCGACGACGCCAGGGCACTGGACTGGCTGCACTCCGAGGCGGCCTGCATTCTGGCGTGCGTACAGCAGTCCCTCGGGCCGGGGAGGCTGCGTCGGGGCGTCGACCTCCTTCTGGCTTCCAAGGACTTGGCGGAGTCGGGAGCCGGCTCGCTGACCTATGAGGCGGCAACACGGGCGGCACGAGACGCCGCCGACACCCTGGAGGACGCGCACGCGGCAGGTCGTGCCCGTGTCACGCTCACCCAAGTACTGATCAAGGCAGGCCAGTTCGACGAGGCCGCTGAGGAAGCGACGCGCGCCATCACCCTCGGCCGGGCCGCGAACGATCCTTGGACCAGCGGAAACGCCCCCAATGAGCTGGGCATCATCGCCGTCTGCAAGCACGAGCACGCCGCAGGCGAGGCACACCTCCTCAAGGCGATCGACGCCTTCCGCGAGGACGACAACCGCCCCGGCGAGGCAAGCGCGCTGTGCAACCTCTCGCGCGTGCTCGTCTCCATGGGCCGCACGTCGGCGGCCATCGAACTCGTCCAGCAGGGCATCGCCATCTACGACGAGCTGGGCCTCACCGTCCGCCTCGCCAACGCGAGGTACGCCCTGGGGATCGCGCTGAGCCACGGGGGGCGTACGACCGAGGCTCTGGAGGAGTTCGCCGAAGCGCTCAAGATGTTCGTCGAGAACCGGCAGCGCCTCTGGGAAGGAACCACCCACTTCCGTCTGGCTCAGGTGCACCTCTCCGCCCGCCGACCCGCGCAGGCCGCGCAGCACGCCGAGCAAGCCCTCAGCACCGGATGCATCGGCGGTGACTGGATGCGGGCGAACGTGCTGACCCTCCTGGGCAGGTCCCTCGATGCTCTGGGGCAGGTGGACCGCGCACGAGCCTGCTGGCGCGAAGCACTCGGCATTCACGAACAGTCGGGGGCGTCCGAAGCCGCTGAGCTACGCCGTCTCCTCACTCCGGTCGCGGCAGCCTGACCCCTCTCCGAGCGGCGTTCATCGAACGTTTATGGCCGGCTGCCATTCTCAGTACATCGACCCGTCGCGTCGGGGGGCAGGCGGATCGGTACGGGCCCCACGGCCAAGGTGAGCGGCCCTGGAACGCCCGCTCGGCGACCCTCGGGGGAGTTGCCGAGCGGGCGTTCGACACAGCAGACCTTCGATCCACGGGAGTTCCACCATGAGTGACGCCAAGAAGAACGAGGACATCACCACTCTGGACAGCCACGCGCCCGCCCCGCCGGCCAAGGACGCCGTAGCCACCCCGGACGACAGCCACGCGCCCGCGCCCGGCACGGACACGATCACCACGCTCGACAGCCACGCGCCGGCTCCGCCGAAGGATGCCTTCACCACTATGGACAGCCACGCGCCCGCTCCGCCCGCCCTCGACCTCGACGGCGGCAAGTAAGGACCTTCATCCCAACGGGGATCGGCCGCGGCGGCGCGGAGGGGGAGCCGTCGCGGCCGAGGCGTGTCCGGGGGAGTTCACGTCGATCCGTAGCGGGACCGCGTCACAGCGCAACGACTCGAACCGTCTCCCCGCACAGTTTCGTCATATCGTCCTCGTCGGACGTGTAGAGGACCACGTTCCCGCCCAGCCGCCCGGCGATCACGGCCAGGGCCGCGTCGATCGCGTACTTGTGTCCGTGCAGCCCGGTGTCCCTCAGCAGCGCGATCGCCTTCTCAGCCACGTCCCGCGTGACCGGCTCGACAACGATCCGGGACATCGCCCACGCCCAGGCAACATGCTGCACCTGCCCGCGGTAGGCCTCGATCAGGGTCATGGAACTCGTGACGACGCGGATGCCTGAGCGGTGGGCCCGAGTAAGCCGCGTGGTCATCTTTCGCTCGCGCCGAGCCGCCCGGGACAGGGCCTCGCAGTCCAGCACAAAGGTGTTGACGTGCATCAGCCCGCCAACGGGAGGTGCGAATCGCCGCCCGCGTCCAAGCCCGCATTGCGCTCGGCGAAATAGCGCTCATGCTCCCGCAGCTCCGCTTCGGCCTCCGCGAGCTCGGCCTCGGTCAGCGGGCCACCCTGCTCCTGCATCCACTCGACCAGCTCCCCCAACCGGTCCTGCTCCCGCTGACGCTCTATGGCCTGCGTGACATACGCGCTGAAATTGCCCGCCCCCACCTCACCCCGGATCTCCTCGGCGAGTTCCTCCGGCAGTGTCACGGTGTACTTCTTGGTCGCCATACCAGTCACCATACCAACATCCGCCGCCATCAACCCGCCGCTCACTCCGCCTCCGCCAGCCCGCGCCCCGACTCGTCGTCGCCCGTGGCGTGCAGCAGGACCGGAAGGGCGCGCGGGTCGGGGTCGGTGACCTCGACGCGGGTGCGGGCGCCCGTACGGGCCACGCATACGGAGACCCGGAGTACCCTCACCCACGTGCACCCACGCGCCGGATCACGTTGCCCACCAGCTCCGTGACGCAGAGCTGAAGCTCGGCGCCCTGGTCACCCAGACGCTCCCGTACGGCCCGCCGCAGGCCGCGCACCGCCTCAGGAAATGCCAGAAGATCCACTTCCAGGCACATCTCCGGACGTACCTCCGCGCACATCTCAGTCACTGTGCCGCCGCCTTCCGGAGGACAGCGGCCGGCTTGTACGCCGTCGCGGTGTTGCAGCTGCCGAGCGCGATGAGCCCGCCCGAGGTCCCGTACCGCCTCGCGAAACCCGGCAGATCCACACAGAGGGACGGCAACGTGATGCCGCGCTCGGCGAGGGCGGCGCGCAGTTCCTCCGCGCAGAGGGTCGCGTCGTAGACGGTGGGGGCCGCCTCCTGGTCGCGGCTCGGCGCCTGGCTCGGTTCACGGTTCGGCTGCATGGGGCGTATGCCTTTCCGGCCTTTCCGGTCCGTGCGCTCTGTGCGCTCTGTGACGAATCACTCACACAGTGGCGTGATGCCGCGTACCGTGAAAGGGATTCAGGTTGCGCAGCGCAACCGGCAAAGAGGTGGTGGTGAGTTGTGCCCTCCCGTAAGGAACCCAACGCGTCGGCGAACGTCCCTTCCTTCTACGGCGCCGAGTTGCGCTACCAGAGGGAGCGGGCGGAGCTGACGCTGGAGCAGTTGGCCGAGGGGAGTTTCCGCGGCATCTCCTTCCTGAGCCAGATCGAGCGTGGGGAACGGCGCATGCCGCTCGACCTGGCCCGGCATGTCGACCGGAAGCTCGGCACGGACGGCTTCTTCGAGCGGCGCTGTGAAGACGCCCGCAAGGCACGGCAGTCGGGGCACGCGGAGTACTTCGCCGACGTGGCGGAGATGGAGCAGCATGCAGAGACGATCGAGGAGTGGGCGCCGATGCTGGTGCCCGGTCTGCTCCAGACCAAGGCGTACGCCGAGGGAGTTGTGCACACCTCGCTGCCCTGGCTGCCTCCCGAGACCGTCGACAAGCAGGTACAGGCCCGCCTGGAGCGCGCGGACATCTGGGACCGCGAGGAACGCCCGGCGTTCTGGGCCGTCCTGCACGAGTCGCTGATCCGCAAGCCGCTGCTACCGCCGGAGGAGATGGCCGAGCAGTTGGAGCACATCGCGCACGTGATCCGCTCCACCCAGAGCGTTGTGCAACTCCTCCCGGAAGCAGCGAACGCCCACCCGTTCATGATGGGCATGACCAAGGTCATGACCTTCCCGGACGCACCTCCCGTGGTCTACACCGAAGGGCTTCACAGCGGCCAACTCATCGACTATCCGGCTCTCGTTAAGAGCTACCGCAGGTCGTACGATCTACTCAGGGCCACGGCGCTTCCGCCGGAGGAATCCCTGGCCACGATCGAACAAGCCGCAGAGGACTACCGAAATGGCAAGCACACAGGCTGACCTGAGCGCAGCCCGGTGGCGTAAGAGCAGCTACAGCAACGGAAGCGGCGGCGACTGCGTCGAGGTAGCCCAGGGCCTCCCCGGCGTCGTCCCCGTACGCGACTCGAAGCAGGCCCAGGACGGCCCCGTACTCCCCTTCCGCCCTTCCGCCTGGTCCCACTTCCTCACCACGCTGAAGCTCTGACACACCTGACCCCATTTGGCAGATTTGGCTCACCACCTCACGCCCACGCCCCCGTCATCACTGGGCACCGCCACCCGGCAAGCGAGCCAAACCTGCCAATCACCGCGCCGGACACCGGCCCTCAGCGGTTGTCCACAGGGCCCCTTCACGCCTTCCTGCTCTCCGGCATCCTGGAGCCGTGGAACGCGGGGAGCTGAGGGAGCTGGTCGACGGCGGTGTGCTGCTGACTTCCCGTGCCCTGAAGTCCGGTTGGTCACGGCCGACGCTCACCCGGGTCCTGCGGGCGAAGGGCTGGACTCCGCTGCGGAGCGGAGCCTGGGGCGAGCCGGGGCGGGAACCGGACCTCGTGATACGGCTCCGGGCAATGCAACTCCTTGAGCCTCGGCTGGTCGTGAGCCACCGCTCGGCAGCCGCGCTCTGGCTGATCGAGATGCTCCCGCCTGCCTCCGGCACGCCGCTTGAGTTCGTCGACCCCGAGCGCACCCTGCGCCGGGAAGGGGCGGGCGTACGCGTGCACCGCGTCCCCCTTGCCCCGGGCGACGTGACTGAACGGCGGGGCCTGCGAACCACGGGCCCGGTCCGTACCCTCGCCGACCTCCTCCGCGCCGGGCCGAGGGACGACGCGCTCGTCGCCGTGGACTCGGCGCTCACCCGGCGTACGGTCGGTGGGGTGCGGCGTGCTCCGTTCACGACGCTCGCCGCACTCACCACCGCGCTCGACAGCGGCCCTCTCCGGGGAGCGGTCAGGGCCCGGCACCGGCTGGAGCTCGCCGACCCGCGCTCCGGGTCGCCGGCCGAGACGATCGCACGCCTGCGCATGCGCGACGCCGGCCTCCGCCCCAAGACCCAGACCGAGTTGCACACCCCCGACGGCCGCCGCCGCTACCTGGACTTCCTCTTCCGGGCTGAGGGTCTGGGGGTGGAGATCGAGGGCTACGCCTACCACGGCAACCGTGAGGCCCACCGCCGTGACGTCGACCGCTTCAACGCGATCCTCCAGTGCCCGGAGGTTCGAGGTCTCCTCCGGTTCACCGCCGAAGACGTCTTCCACCGACCCGCTCACATGGTCGAGAAGATCCGGGCCGCCCTCGTCCGCCTCCGCCCGGGAGTCGGCCCATCGGCCATGGGTGAGTGACTGGCCTTGGACGTACGAACTGTACGAATCCCTAGAATCCCCTCAGCCCCTCAGCCCCTCAGCCCCTCAGCCCCTCAGCCCCTCAGCCGGCGGAACGAACCCCTCCGCCCTCTCCCACGTCCCAGTACCGATCGATGCGGACATGGGACATCAGGGGAAGGGGAAAGCATGGACAAGCGCAGGATCACCAAGGGCGCCACGGGCGCTGCCGCCACCGTGTTGGCACTCGGTGCGCTTCAGGGGGCCAGTGCGAGGGCCGATGCGGGGGTCGACGGGGAGACCGCGTCGGCCGCCACCACGGCCACCACGGCCACCACTGCTCCCACCGTGTGCGTGGGGACGCAGCCAGAGGGCAGCCTGCCCCACTGGGGTCCCAAGGGGAACTACCCCGACGACACCCCGCTGTACCGGGTAATGAAGTACATCAGCGAGACCGCCAAGGACTACCCGGGCGCCTTCACCGGTTTCTCGATCGACGACGCGAACCACGCCATGGACATGTACCGCATCTCTCCCGAGGAGTCCAAGGAGGCCAAGGACTTGGACGCCGACATCTGCGCCGCCGCCGAGAAGGGCGTGACGATACGGCTGCACGACACCGATGTGACCGAGAAGGAACTCAAGGCCCTCGTCGACCGGATCGGCGGCGACATGGACCGCTGGAAGGGCACGCTCATGATCTGGGGGGTCGGCATGGACACTCACTCCGTGGTCGTGGGCGTCTCCGACCCCGCGAAGGCCGAGCCGGTCCTCAGGGAGGCCTACGGTGCGGAGGCCATGAGGCACATCAAGATCGAGCAGTCGGAGCAGGCCGTCACTCTGGACCTCGGGCGGTGACCGTACCCGGAGTGCCAGGACCACCCGGAGCGCCAGGACCGCCCAGAGTGCCCTGAGCACCCTGGGTGCCCTGACAGTGACCGTGAACCTCACAGCCCCCGGGCCCGCCCCCGCAACTCCCCCTTCACCACCTTCCCGCTCGCATTCCGCGGCAACTCCCCCACGAACTCCACCACCCGAGGCACCTTGTAGTTCGCCATCTCCCGCCGTGCCCAGGCGATCAGGTCGTCCCCCGTCAAAGTCGCCCCCGCCCGCCGTACGACGAACGCCTTGCCGACCTCCCCCAGCCGAGGATCCGGCACGCCGATCACCGCCACGTCGGCCACATCGGGATGCAGGCCCAGCAGTTGCTCTATCTCGGCGGGGTAGGCGTTGAAGCCGCCCACGATGAACATGTCCTTGATCCGGTCGGTGATGCGGAGGTTGCCCGCCTCGTCCAGGACGCCCACATCACCGGTCTTCAGCCACCCGTTCCCTGTCATCACCCTCTCCGTGCCGGCCGGGTCCTCGAAGTACCCCCGCATGACGTTGAAGCCGCGAACAAGCACCTCACCCGGCGAACCGGCGGGCAGCGCGGCCCCCGAAGGCCCGACCACCTTCACTTCCGCACCCGGAATCGCCCGCCCGGACGTCGACGCGATCACCGAGGGCTCGTCACCCCGCCGGCACATGGTCACGATCCCGCTCGCTTCCGACAGCCCGTACGCCGTGAGCACCGTCTCGATCCGCAGCTCGGCCCGCAGTCGCTCGACCAGCCGCAACGGCACCACCGCCGCCCCGGTCACCACCAGCCGCAGAGCCGACAGATCGTGGTCGTCACGCGACGGGTGGTCCAGGAGGGACTGGTGGAGCGTGGGGGGACCCGGCAGGACGGAGATGCGCTCGGAGGCGACGTTCGCGAGCACCGTGTCCACGTTGAACACCGGCTGCGGGATCATCGTCGCGCCCCGCATCAGGCAGGCCAGGACGCCCGCCTTGTAGCCGAAGGTGTGGAAGAAGGGATTGACGATCAGGTAGCGGTCGCCCTCCCTCAACCCCGCCAGGTCGCACCACACCTCGTATGCCCGCAGCGTCTGCCCGTGCGTGATCACCGCACCCTTGGGGCGGCCCGTCGTACCGGAGGTGAAGATGATGTCCGACGGCGAGTCCCCCGACAGGGCGGCCTCCCGGTCGCGGACCGCCTCCGGCCCCACCCCGTCACCGCTCGCGAGGAAGTCCTTCCAGGTACGGAAGTCGGCCGGAGCGTCATCGGCGAGCACCACCACCTGCTCCAGGTGCGGCAGCCCCGCGAGCGGTCCGGCGCCGCCCTCTCCCTCTCCCGCCGCCCGCCGCAGCGAGGCCACGTACGACGTCCCCAGGAACGTCCCCGTCACGAACAGCAGCTTCGCCCGGCTGCGCGCGAGGACGTCCGCCGTCTCGGCGCCCTTGAAACGGGTGTTGAGCGGGACGAGGACCGCGCCCGCCGACACCGCGCCGAGCGCGGAGACGATCCAGTCGAGGGAGTTGGGCGCCCAGACGCCCACCCGGTCGCCACAGCGCACCCCGTTCGCGACGCACGCAGCCGCCGCACGTTCCACGCGCGCGCCCAACTCCGCGTACGAGATCCGCGTACGGCCGTCCACGACCGCCTCGACCGCACCGAACCGCTCGGCTGCCGACCGGACCAGGCCCGGAATGCTGCCCCATTCACCGACCCAGTCGCCGCCCCCTTCACTGCCCCCCTCGCCGACCCATTCCACGTCACCGCGCACAGCGAGCCTCCCTGCCCGAACGCACCACAAACACCAGGAGCCGGATTAGCTGACTACCCGTCAGATTAGCTGTAGCCTGACGCCCTGTCAGCCGCCCCGGGGCACCCCCGGGACACCCCCGGAGCTCTCGTGGAGGTGCCTGCGCATGGCCACGTTCAAGGACGCGACCGCCGTCGTCGGGATCGGGCAGACAGCCTTCGCCCGCCAACTCCCCGAGGATGAAAGGGCTCTGGCCTGCCGTGCCGTCCTCGCCGCCCTCGACGACGCCGGGATCGCGCCGAGCGAGGTGGACGGTCTCGCCTCCTACACGATGGAGGAGACCGACGAGGTCGAGCTCGCGAAGGCCGTCGGGTTCGGCGACCTCACCTTCTTCAGCAAGGTCGGGTACGGCGGCGGGGGCTCCTGCGCCACCGTCGCGCATCTCGCCGCCGCGATCGCCGCCGGTCAGGCCACCGTCGGCGTCGCCTGGCGGTCACGGAAGAGGGGCTCCGGTCCCCGCCCCTGGACGAACACCGCCGTCCAACTCCCCACCCCGGCCCAGTGGACCCGCCCGTACGGCCTCCTCCGGCCCGCCGACGAGATCGCCATGCTCGCCCGCCGCTATATGCACGAGTACGGCGCCACGCGCGACCATCTCTTCAACGTCGCCCTCGCCTGCCGCAACCGCGCGAACCAGAACCCGGCGGCCATCATGTACGAGCGGCCGCTCACCCGGGACATGTATATGACCTCCCGGTGGGTCAGCGAACCCCTCTGCCTCTTCGACAACTGCCTTGAAACGGATGGGGCGTTGGCCTGCGTGATCGTCTCCGCCGAGCGGGCCCGGGACTGCCGCCGCAGACCCGTCTACGTCCACTCCGCCGCCCAGGGCCTGCCCGCCCAGCACCACGGCATGGTCAACTACTGGAACGACGACCCCCTCACCGGCCCCGCCTGGACCGCCGCCCGACACCTGTGGAAACACGCGGACTTCACGGCCGAGGACATAGACGTCGCCCAGATCTACGACGCGTTCACGCCCCTCATACCGCTCTCGCTGGAGGGGTACGGGTTCTGCGGGCGCGGCGAAGGCGGCGCGTTCACCGAGGGGGGCGCGCTCGAAATCGGCGGGCAGTTGCCCATCAACACCGGTGGCGGCGGGCTGAGCGAGGCGTACGTCCATGGCTTCAACCTCATCAACGAGGGCGTGAAGCAACTCCGCGGCACCAGCACCGCCCAGGTACCCGACGCCGCCACCTGCCTGGTCACGGCCGGCGAGGGAGTCCCCACTTCCGCACTGCTCCTGAGGAGTTGAGCGCCATGACCTCCATATCCAGCCACCGCCCCGACCTCCTCACCCCCACCCCCGACGACGACGGCGCTCCCTTCCACCAGTACGCCGCCCAGGGTGAGCTGAGAATCCAGGCCTGCGCCGACTGCGGCGAACTCCGCTTCCCGCCCCGCCCCTGCTGCCCGCACTGCCAGTCGTTCGGGAGTGAGTGGCGCAGGATGAGCGGCAAGGGGCGTATCTGGTCGTACGTCGTCCCGCACCCGCCCCTCCTCCCCGCCTACGCGGCCCAGGCGCCGTACAACGTGATCCTCGTCGAACTCGCCGACGCCCCGCGCATCCGCCTCGTCGGCAACCTCGTCACCGAGGCCGACGCGCCGCTCGACTCCGTGCCGCCGGAACGCGTCCGTATCGGCGCCCGCGTGCAGGTGGTGTTCGGGCGGTCGGGGCTGCCCCAATGGGCACTGCCCCAGTGGGTACGGGAGCGGCCATGAGCCTCACCATCACGTCCCACGAGGACACCGGCGTCGCGGTCGTCACCCTCGACCGGCCCGGGAAACTCAACGCCATCGACCTCGACATGGCCGCCGAACTCACCTCGGCCTGGCGGCAGTTCAGATACGACGACTCCGTACGGGCCCTCGTCCTGACCGGCGCGGGCGAGCGGGCGTTCTGCACGGGGATCGACCGGGAGGCGGACGTTCCGCAGCCCAACTCCCCCTACATGGCCGACGATCCGCTCCTCACTGTCGGCCCGAAGGCGAACGACCTGTGGAAGCCGGTCGTCGCGGCCGTGCGCGGCATGGCGTGCGGCGGGGCCTTCTACCTCCTCGGCGAGGCGGACTTCGTCGTCGCCGACGAGACGGCGACCTTCTTCGATCCGCACACCACGTACGGCATGGTCAGCGCGTACGAGTCGATGCTCATGGCGCAGCGGATGCCGTTCGGGGAGGTGGCGCGGATGGCGTTGATGGGGACGGCGGAGCGGATCTCGGCGCGGCGGGCGTACGAGACCGGGCTGGTGTCCGAACTCACCGCCCCCGGCGACGCGCTGAAGGCCGCCGTGCGCTGCGCCGAGGTCATCGCCTCGTACCCGCCGGACGCCGTCCAGGGCACCGTACGCGCCTGCTGGGCGGCCAAGGAGGCGGCACGCGCGCAGGCCTTCGCGCAGGCGCCGCATCTCATCGCGCTGGGCAATCTGCCGGCCGAGCGGCAGGGGGAGCTGTTCGCCGGGCGACGGCGGTCAGGGGCGGGATCGGGGTCGGACGGGTTCCGGGTGCGGTAAGGCGCCGGGCTTCGGTCAGTAGGTCCGGTCGGTAGGTCCGGTCAGTACGTCCGCTCGGCGACCGGATCCAGCCGGCAGTGGTCGACCTCGGCGGCGCTCTTCTCTGTGCTCTTCTCTGTGCTCTCCTCGGTGCTCTCCACGGCGTTCGCCACCTTGATCCGCATGCTCACCTTCTCCTTCGCGGGCACGGTGACCTCCTCGACGGAGCCACTGACCGTGAGGTCGTTCGCGTCCTCGAAGACGAGGTGGACCTCGAAGGTGGTCTCGACGGTGTTGGGGTTGGTGACCTCGACGGTCGCGTACGGCTCCCGCACGGTCGCGCAGCTGATCAGCTTCGCCGTCCCGTCCTTGAGCGCCTTGCCGGAGCCGGAACTGCCGCCGCTGCTACCGCCGTTGCTGGAACTGCCACTGCTGCCGCCGTACGAGTCGTCGTCGTAGGAGTCGTCGTCAGAGTCGTCGCCCTTGGACACACCACCACCCGACGTCGACGACGAGCTGTCGTGATCCTGGGAGGAGGAACTGCAACCACCCCCACCTCCGCCGCTGCTGCCGTCACCGCCACCACTGCTGCTCCCGTGACCGCGTCCCGTCGAGAACCCGGTCAGGGCGAGCACCACCAGTGCCGATACCGCTGTGAACTTGAGCGTGTGCATGCGTGCGTACCCCCGTGCGGGCCCTCGCGCGGACCCCTGTTTGTGCATGCCAACACCCTACTCACTTCGGCCACTTGGCTTGCTCAGGTGGTCCGTGCCGTCCCCGTCCCCTTCTCCGCGTCGAGCGCGTACACGCACCGGTCCTTGCTGCAGGCGTACACGACCCCGTCCTTGACGACCGGGGAGCCGGTGATCTCGCCGCCGGTGGCGAGTTTCCAGCGGAGGCGTCCGTCGTCGGATTTCAGCGTGTACAGCAGATGGTCGGTGGAACCGAAGTGGATACGGCCGTCGGCGACCGCCGGTGAGCCGACAATGTCGCCGCCCGCCTGGAAGCGCCACTTGGGGGTGCCGGTGACGGCGTCCAGGGTGTAGAGCCCCTTGCCGCTGCCCACGTGGACGTGGCCCGCGGCGACGAGCACCGGTTCGAGGGAGGCACGGGACTCGGTGGCGATGCGCCAGCGGTCGCGGCCGTCGGTGGCGTCGAGGGCGTAGACCGTGCCGAGGTAGTCGGTGAGGTAGATGCCGCCGCCGGTCACCGCGGGGCCCGGTACGAAGGTGGGCGGGCACAGGAACACCGCGGGCGCCTCGAAGTGCCAGCGCACGTGGCCGCTCGCCACGTCGATGGCCAGCACGCGGGTGCCGGCGGAGACGTACACGTACCCGTCGGGCGCATGCGTCAGCCGGACCGGTACTCCGCCGCAGGAGGCCGCGTCGCCGATGGGGTACGTCCAGCGCTCCTCACCCGTACGGGCCTCCAGGGCGCGCAGCCGGGCGTCCTTCCAGATGTACACCGTGCCGTCCTGGACGACCGGGCCGGCCTCCGGGGACTCGAAGTCGGTCTGCGCGCCGGTGATCTCCCACAGCTTCTGGCCGTTGGAGGCCTCCCAGCCCTGTACGCCGCCGCCGCGCGTGCCGGTGACGACGGTGCCGCGGTCGGCCCTGAGCGCGTACACCCAGGCGTCCACCGACAGCCGCCACAGGTCGCCGCCCTCGCGGGCGTCCAGGGCGAAGAGGGTCGGCCCGTCGGAGGCGTGGATACGGCCGTCCGCGACCGCCATCGACCAGGCCACGTCCCGCGTCTTGAAACGGCGGCGGCCGGTGGCCACGTCCAGGGCGTGGACCTCGAAGGAGGTGACGTAGACGAGGTCGTCGGCGACCGACGGTGTCCCCCACACGTCGTTCGACATACGGAAACGCCACGGCCGCCAGCCGGACGCCTCCGGCGGTACCGGTGGGGCGGCGGGCGCGGGGTCGGCGCCGTTCACGCCGGCGCGCGGGCGCGCCCAGGAGGCCACGAGGCCCGCCTCCGGCGGGGGCGCCTTCACGGCGGCGGCGCGGGCGTCGGCGACACGCGGACCGGGCCCGATGGGCACCTGGGCGCCGGCGAGCCGCACGGGGCCGGTGTCGGGGGCGCCGACCGGCGCGGACGGGTGGGGCACGGGGGGCGGGTCGTACGGCGGGGGAGGCGGGGGTACGGGCACCCGGCCGCCTCCACCTCCGCCCATGCCTCCGCCGCTGCGTCCCCCGGGGTTCTGCGGCTTCGTCGCCGGGCGTCCCCCGCGGCGCGCCTCGATGAGGGTGACCGCCTTCTCGGGGAGCCAGGCGGAGGCCGTACCGCTGTCGTCGGAGCCGGAGCCGAAGAGGTGGGGTGCCAGCTGGGCCTGGAGGTCGGCCGGGTTGGGGCGGGCCGTCGCCTCCATCTGCATGCAGGACTCGATGAGCGGCCGCAGCTCCTCCGGGAGCCCGGTCAGGTCCGGCCCTTCACGCAGCAGCATGAAGACGGTCTCGACGGGGTTGGCGCCGTGGAAGGGCGCGTGCCCGGTGGCGGCGAAGACGAGCATGGACCCGAGCGAGAAGACGTCACTCGCCCCGGTCACGCTCCGCGAGTCCTTGGCCTGCTCGGGGGACATGTAGGCGGGGGTGCCGACGGCGACGTTGGTCATGGTCAAACGGGTGTTCGACACGCCGGACGCGATACCGAAGTCGATGACGCGCGGTCCGTCCTCGACGACGAGTACGTTCGAGGGCTTCAGGTCGCGGTGGACGAGCCCGGCGCCATGGATGGACTGGAGGGCCTCCGCCACGCCCGCCGCCAGCCAGCGCACCGCCTGGGCCGGGAGGGGCCCGCAGTCGGTCACTATCTCTTCGAGGGAGGGCGCGGGAACGTACGCGGTCGCGAGCCACGGCACGGCCGCGCGCGGGTCGGCGTCGACCACGGCCGCCGTGTAGAAGCCGGAGACGGCCCGTGCCGCCTCGACCTCACGTGTGAAACGGACCCGGAACAGCTGGTCCTCGGCCAGCTCCGTCCGGACCGTCTTGATCGCCACGCGCCGGCCGGACGCCGAGCGCGCCAGATAGACCAGCCCCATGCCGCCGGCACCCAGCCGTCCCAGCACCTCGAACGGCCCGATCCGCCGCGGATCGTGCTGCGTCAGCTGATCCACCACTTGCCTGCCACCTCCCCGTACGGACCGCGTCACCCACATAAGTACGCGACCCCGTGCAGCGTCTCACCACCGCACCGCCATGGCGGCACGCACCCCGATTCTTCCTGCCCCGGGCACCGGTTGCGAACCCGGGGGTGGAACGGGGTGTCTCAGGACAAAACCACGCCGTTCGTACGACGGGAAGCGGCCGCCCGGATGCTGGAACGCCCGGGAACAGCCGGTATCGGCACGTTGGCCGTCCGATATCGCCGGTATCTTCGGAGCGAGTGCCTCCGGTATCGGCTTGGTGTCAGTACGGTTGACGACAGTTGATGTCGGCGCGTCGTCCGTGCGCCGTCGGTGCACCGTCAGGTCTGCTCCAGGCCGACGTCAGACCTGGCTTCACTCTTGGCTTCAACCTTGAACTCGGCCTCACCCTCCCCCCGGCTTCAGGCTCATGTGTTTCCTTTGGGATCCGCAGTGATGTGTCGTCCGTTGGCCTCATGCCGGGTATCCGGTACCGGCGTCGGCGTCGTATGCGAGTGCGCAGATCGAATGTGTGACCTTTCTCAGGGTGTGTCGTTGATCGGATGACAGCACCACGGACGGGAAAGGGGGGTGCCGGTGAGCCGGAAGCTGCCGCTCGGCGAGGACGAGACGGCCCGCACCGCCTGTGCCAGTGGTCTGCTGCGTGCGGGTGTGGTGGAGCAGACGGGCGAGGTGCTGTCGGCCCCTGTGCTGGCCGAGCGGGTGGGCTGGGCGGCCGATCTGGTGTCCGCCATGGCCGCCGGGTTGCCGGCCGCGCACTGGACTGCCGCCGACTGTCCCAGCAGGTCCGCGGGCAGATCGTGGAACGGATGCGGCACCTGGCCATCGAGGCGGGCATCGCCGTCGTCACCGTCCCCGCCCAGGACACCTCCCGGCACTGCCCCCGCTGCCTGGTCCCGCTGCGCCACCGCACAGCCCCCGACCGGCCCACCACACCCGGCTGGAAGTGGGCGCTGTGCCCCAACCCGGACTGCGGCTGGCAGGGCGACCGCGACACCGGCGCCTGGCAGCGCATCGCCGCACGCGGCCTGACCCACCAGACCAAAACCGTCACCGACCGCGCCACCGGCACCCTGGTCATCCGCTCGGTGGTCGACAAGCTCGAAGCCCGAGCCGTGCTCACCCCGGCCACCCCCGAGACCCGCCGGGACCGGTCCAAGACCGGCCCCACCCGGCCACGTTCCACACGCCCCGCGCCCAGGGGACGCAGGGCACCCTCCCCCACCGGCCCCTCGGGTCCGGCGGGCAAGCGTCCGGCGGGACACGCTCACACGGGCCGGAGATCGCTGCCCCGCGCAGCCCACCGGCACCAGGGCGTGACGACGATCAGCACACCCACCCCCGGACTCCGTCCCGGGGGACCCCCATCCGGCCGACACCGGCCACGAGGAGCAGCACTGGGCGCAGGCTTCCACCTGCACGCCCACGCCACCCCGCCACAATGGGCACACCCCGTACCAGACACTACGTCTGACATGGGACACCTAAGCTGATCAGAGACGCTTGGCCTCGCGCTGGAGCAGCGCGAACGACGCCCCCTGACTGTCCGTGACCACCGCCACACGGCCGTACGACGCATCGAAGGGCGGGACCTGGACACGTCCACCCAGACGGCTGACGGTACCGAGTGCGGCCTCACAGTCCTCCACGCCGAAGTGCACGAGAAAGTGCGGCGGCATTTCGGCCGGAAACACGTCCGTGAGCGCGGCCCGGCCGAAGTCGGGGTCGGCGTCCGGGCCGAAGAGGGCCTCGTGGAAGAGGTTGCCGTAGAAGGAGTTGGCGGTCTCGACGTCCCGTGCGTAGAGCTCCGCCCAGGAGAAGGCGCCGGGTGTGTGCCTGCGCCCGAAACCAGGGTGCGTCCCCGCTTCCCACAGCCCGAAGACGGCACCCTCCGGGTCGGTCGCCAGCACCATGGTGCCGAGCGCCCCGACCCGCGTGGGCACACTGATCACCTGCCCACCGGCCGCCCGGACCCGCTCGGCAAAGGCCACGGCGTCCGGGGCGGCGAAGTACAGCGTCCAGACGGTGGGCATCCGTCCGTCCAACTTACGCACGAGCCCAGCGACGACGTCACCGTCGCGGTACGCCCAGACGGAGGCACCGTGCGCGTCCTGCGGGCTCTGCGGGGCCTGCGACGTCCGGAAACTCCACCCGAAGAGCTCACCGTAGAACCGCTTCCCCGCCTCGACATCGGGCAGCTGGGCATCCACCCAACAGGGCACACCCTCACCGAACCCGACATCCTCCGCCTTTTCGCCCATACGGCCAAGCTAACGGCCAATCACGGGTGGCGCGCGCCGCGAGGACCTGACGGTCGGCCGAGCGGCTGGACGGTTTCGCCCCCGCCGCCCCTACCCGTCCCATCCCCCAGGGGCTCCGCCCCTTCAACCCGGGCCCCCGGTGAGAGTGCGGGGCGGCACAGCTGATGGGTGCGGCCCGGCTGGAGCCGCGCCCCGTCAGGGCCGAGGGACTACGCCCCGTCAGAGCCGAGGGGGCTGTGCGCCCCGTAAGGGGCGCGGGGAACTGCGCGACCAGCCACACACAACCCGCAGCCACCCAACAACCCACACCACCCACCCACACACTGCCCACCCACTCCCAGCTCTCACCCACCCGGAACCGCCCCACCCAACTCCCACCCACAGAACTGCCCACCCACCCCCGCCCCCAGCGGGACCCCGGGGGCGCAGCCCTCAGGCGGGGTCGAAGGGGCGGAGCCCCTGGGGATGGGACGGGTAGGGGCGGCGGGGGCGAAAGAAACCCGCCAGGCGCCCCGGCCACACCCCCACGAACCCCTTGGTAAAGCCCGCACGCCCCATTTGCAGTCGGCCGAATCGCGCTCAGATCACCCCTCGGTAAGCTGACGGCATGACAGGACAAGTGCGTACCGTCGACGGCCGCGTGGCCGGCCGGCGTGGGCAGGCGACCCGGCAGAAGCTGCTCGACTGCCTCAGCGAGATGCTCAGCTCCTCCCCCTACCGGGACGTCAAAGTCATCGATGTCGCCCGGAAGGCGGGCACTTCACCCGCGACCTTCTACCAGTACTTCCCGGACGTCGAAGGCGCCGTCCTGGAAATCGCCGACCAAATGGCCACCGAGGGCGCCGGATTGACCGAGCTGCTGGAAGGCCGCTCCTGGGTCGGCAAGGCCGGCTGGCAAACCGCCCAGGATCTCGTCGACGGCTTCCTGGAGTTCTGGCGAAAAAACGACGCCATCCTCCGCGTCGTGGACCTGGGCGCCGCCGAGGGAGACAAACGGTTCTACAAGATCCGCATGAAGATCCTGAACTCGGTCACCAACTCCCTCTCCAAAGCGGTCTCCGAGCTCCAGTCCAAGGGCAGGGTCGACAAGGACGTGAACCCGGCCGCCGTCGCCGGCTCCCTCGTCGCCATGCTCGCCTCGGTCTCCTCCCACCAGAAGGGCTTCCAGACCTGGGGCGTCAAGCAGGCCGAACTCAAGCCGAACCTCGCGCTGTTGGTACACCTCGGAATCACCGGGAAGAAGCCGACGAGGTAACACCCGGGCACACGGCCCCTGTTTCGGAGACAAGTCCTGCAAGTCCTGTCCTGCGGGCGGCACACCTTCCGTGGTGTGCCGCCCGCTGCGTTCGTACGGGAGCCGACACCGTACGTGAACATCACCGCCACACTCGGACGTCACCGCCGTACGCGAACGCCACCGCAGCACTCGGACGTCACCGCCGTACGAGCCGAAACAGCCGGATCTCCCGCTCGATCCGCGCCTGATACGTCGAGTACGGCGGCCAGAACGCCAGTACCGCCTTCCACACCGCCGCCCGCTCCTCCCCCTCCAGCAACACAGCGGTGACCGGAACGTCCTCCCCCTTCCAGCTGATCTCGGCGTCCGGGTGGGCGAGGAGGTTGGCGGTCCAGGCGGGGTGGGTGGAGCGGCCGAAGTTGGAGCCGATGAGGATCCAGCTGCCGCCGCCCTCCTCCGGCATGCAGGCCAGCGGCGTACGCCGGGGAAGCCCGCTCTTCGCACCCCGCGCCGTGAGGATCACGCCGGGCAGCAGCTGAGCGCTGAGCAGCACCTTGCCCCGCGTCAGCCGGTGCACGGCACGGTCCAGCGCCGGGATGGCATACGGCGCGACCTTCGCGAAGCCGCGCGTGGAGGACACCTTCTGCACCAGCCGGACACCCTTGTCACTCACGGTCACCGGACGGCCTCCCTCGGTTCGAACAGCCCCGCCGCCTCCGCCGCGTACCCCCGCAACCGGTGCACCGGCCCGAAGAGCAGCTCGTCCCCCGCCGCCCGTTTGAAGTACAGGTGCGCCTCGTGCTCCCAGGTGAACCCGATCCCCCCGTGCAGCTGGATGCCCTCCCCCGCGGCGCCCCTCAGCGCCTGCAGCGCCTGAGCGAGCGCAAGCCCACCCACCTGCGGATCCCCGCGTTCCCCCAGATCCCCGCACTCCACCCGCACCCCTAGCTCGCCCCGCGCCCCCAGCTCGCCCCGCGCCCCCAGCTCACCCCGCGCCGCCCGCTCCGCCTCCGCCGTCGCCCAAGCCGCGTAATACGCCGCCGACCGCGCCGCCTGCACCCGCACGTACACATCCGCCAGCCGATGCTTCACCGCCTGGAACGACCCGATCGCCCGCCCGAACTGCTCCCGCTGCCGCACATACGCCACCGTCCGCTCCAGCACCCGGTCCGCCGCCCCCACGGCCTCGGCGGCGAGCACGGCGGCGGCGGTGTCGCCGACGGCGGCCAGCGCCCCGGCCACACCCCCGCACTCCTCGTCCTCCTCACCCAGCAATTCACCAGCCACATCCCGGAGTTCGAGCCGCCCCCGCGCCCGCGTCTCGTCGAGAGCCGTCTGCCGCACCCGTACGAGCCCCCCGACCCCCTCCACAGGCACGCGCACCACGAACAACCCCGTCCGCGACCGCACGAACCCCCCGACATGCGCGGCCACCAGCAGCAACCCCGCACTGTGCCCGTCGAGCACCTGCTCCACCTGCCCGTACAGCCGCCACCCGCCATCCACCCTCCGCGCCTGCACGCCCCCCGCACGCCCTCCCCCCGCCCACGACCCGCCGTTGCCCCCGGTCAGCCCGAGCGCGGTGGTGAGGGCGGTACCGGGTACGGCCAGGGCGGCGGTCAGTTCACCCGACGCGAGACGGGGCAGGAGCTCGGCGCGCTGGGCCTTGGTCCCGAGGGCCAGCAGGAGGGGAGCCACGAGTACGGAGGTCGCCAGCAGTGGCGTGGGCGCCAGGGTCCGGCCCAACTCCTCGCTGGCAAGGGCGAGTTCGGTGGTGGAGCAGCCAGCGCCGCCGTACACCTCCGGGAACGCGAGCCCCGGCAGGCCCAGCTGTTCGGCGAGGGTGGTCCACAGGACGGGGTCGTATCCGGGGTCGGTCCGTACGGCCGCCCGGACGTCGTCGGGACCGCACCGCTTGAGCAGCGCCTCCCGTACCGTACGCCGGATCTCTTCCTGCTCGACGGTGAAGCGGGCGTCCATGGGCAGGTCATCCCCTCTCCATCTGACGGTCCGTCATATTAGGGCAGGGTCGCACGCATGCACAGACCCGACACCCCACCCGATCTGATGTACCGTCAGATTCATGACGGCCACCACCACAACCGGTCGAAGCACCCCCACCGGTCGCAGGGTCACCCCCACCGGCCGAAGAGTCGCGGTCGTCGGCGCCGCCCTCTCCGACTGCGGGCGCGTGGACGAGGCGACCCCCTACGCCCTCCACGCCCAGGCCGCCCGCCGGGCCCTCGCCGACTCGGGGCTGGACCGTTCGGTGGTCGACGGCTTCGCCTCGGCGGGCCTCGGCACGCTCGCCCCCGCCGAGGTGGCCGAGTACCTGGGCCTGCGGCCGACCTGGGTCGACTCCACCTCCGTCGGGGGTTCCACCTGGGAGGTCATGGCCGCGCACGCGGCGGACGCGATCGCGGCCGGCCACGCCAACGCCGTACTCCTCGCCTACGGTTCCACGGCCCGCGCGGACCTCAAGGCGGGCCGGCGGACCGCCAACCTCTCCTTCGGCGCCCGCGGCCCGCTGCAGTTCGAGGTCCCCTACGGCCACACCCTCATCGCCAAGTACGCCATGGCCGCCCGCCGCCACATGAACCAGTACGGCACCACACCGGCCCAGCTCGCCTCCGTCGCCGTCCAGGCACGGGCCAACGCCGCGGCGAACCCGGAGGCGATGTTCCGGGACCCGATCACCGTCGACGACGTCCTGTCCGGCCCGGTGATCGCCGACCCCTTCACCAAGCTGCACTGCTGCATACGGTCCGACGGCGGGGCGGCGGTGCTGCTGGCGGCCGAGGAGTACGTACGGGACTGCCGCTCCGCCCCCGTCTGGATCCTCGGCACCGGAGAGCACGTCTCGCACACCACCATGTCGGAGTGGGCCGACTTCACGGTCTCCCCGGCGGCGGTCAGCGGGCGGATCGCCTTCGAGCGGGCGGGAGTCCGGGCGGAGGAGATCGACTTCGCCGAGATCTACGACGCCTTCACGTACATGACGCTGGTGACCCTGGAGGACCTCGGCTTCTGCGCGAAGGGGGAGGGCGGGGCCTTCGTGGACGCCGAGAAGGGGCGGTTGACGCTCACGGGTGATCTGCCGGTGAACACGGACGGAGGCGGGCTGTCCGCCCAGCACCCGGGAATGCGGGGGCTGTTCCTGCTCGTGGAGGCCGTACGGCAGTTGCGGGGCGAGGCGGGGCAGCAGCAAGTGCGGCGGGCGGACGGGGAGTTGCCGTGGCTGGGGGTCGCCTCGGGCACGGGCGGGTGGTTCTGTTCCTCGGGGACGGTGGTACTGGGGCGGGAGTGAGACACGCCGCCTCGGAAGGTCCCGGAATACGGGACGGCGCGGGTCACGCTGAACCAGTCGAACAGCACCCCGACACACGGACCCGACGGACCCGCCGGACCGGAAGGACCCAAAGGACCGGAAGGACCCGACGGACCCGCCAATCCCGCCAATCCCGCCAATCCCGTAGGAGAAACGACATGGCACTGTCCCGCGACGAACGCGAGCAGTTCCTCGCCGAGCCGCACATCGCCGCGCTCGCGGTGGACGCCGGGGCGGGGAGGGCCCCGCTCAGCGTGCCGATCTGGTACCAGTACGAACCCGGGGGCGACATCTGGATCATGACCGGGCTCGACTCCCGCAAGAACGAGCTGATCAGCGCGGCCGGCCGCTTCACCCTGATGGTCGACCGGACCGAACCCACCATCCGGTACGTCTCCGTCGAGGGCCCGGTGATCAGCACGGTCCCCGCGACGATCGAGAAGCTCCGGGAGATCTCCGCCCGCTACCTCCCGGCCGAGAAGGTCGACGGCTATGTCGACTTCGCCCGGAAGAACCACGGCGAGATGCTGATCATCCACATGCGCCCCGAGCGCTGGGTGTCGTCCGACCTCGGGACGGTATAGGCGGCGCGATTCGCCGCAGTGCCGTGACCCGCGTGACAATCGGCCCATGGGAACGGACACGGATCTTCACACACTGCTGAAGTCCCTGCGGGTGTGGGACCCCCAGGTGACCGAGCTGCCGGACTTCGACCCGGGCGCGGCGCCCTCGGAGCCGCTGCCGCTGTTCGCGCGCTGGTTCGCGGAAGCGGTGGCGGCCGGGCAGGTCGAGCCGCACACCATGTCCCTCGCCACGGTGGACGCGGACGGGCGGCCCGACGTCCGTACGGTCATGCTGCACGGCGCCGACGGCCACGGCTGGCACTTCGCCTCGCACGCGGGCAGCCGCAAGGGCCGGCAGCTCGCGGCCCGGCCGTACGCCGCCCTCGGCTTCTACTGGCCCGCGCAGGGCCGCCAGGTCCGGGTGCGCGGCCGGGTGACGACCGCCCCCGCCGAGGCCGCCCACGCCGACCTGCACGCCCGCTCGACGGGCGCCCTGGCCGCCGCGCTCGTGGGCCGCCAGAGCGAAGTCCTGCCCTCCCGCGAGGAGTTGGAGCGCGCGTCGCAGGCAGCCTGGGACCGCGCCCACCGCGAGTCCGACGCGCCGGTACCGACCTGGACGGTGTACGTACTGGACCCGGACGAGGTGGAGTTCTTCCAGGGGGACGCGCAGCGGCGACACGTACGGCTCAACTACCGCCGGGAGAGCGGGAGTTGGACGAGGGAGCTGCTGTGGCCGTAGACGGTCCGGAGGCCGCACCCCGTAGGCACGACCGGCGTCGGGCGCGGCCCTACCGGACCCCCGGCTCCGCATCCGTGGCGATCCGCGCATGTAGATGCACGTCACGGAACGCGTCGTACCGCCCCGCCTCGAACATCGCCCCGCGCAGCGTCCCCTCGTACTGGAACCCGCACCGCTCGGCCACACGGCACGACGCGTCATGGCCGAGGGCGTGGCCCAACTCCAGCCGGTGCAGGCCGAGTCCGGCGTCGGTGAGGGCCCAGCGCGCGACGAGGGCGAGGGAGCGGGTGGCGACGCGGTGGCCGCGGGCCTCGGGCAGCACCCAGTAGCCGACGCGGGCGGCCCGTACGAAGGAGTCGATCTCGTTCACGCCGACGTGCCCGAGGGTGGTTCCGCTCGCCGCGTCCGTGACGCAGAAGGACACGCTCCTGCCCTCGGCCTCCCACTCGGCCCGCAGCCGCATCGACTCCCGCGCGTCGTCGAGCCCCGACACCAGCTTCACCGGCGTGTTCCACCGCTGGAAGTCCGGATCGGACAGCCCCCGGAACCACGCCTCGACATCCGCCTCGCACTCCTCGCTCCAGGCCCGCAGCCGCAGGCCGTGACCCTGCAACTCGGGGGCGGAACGGGCGATGGACGGGGACGGCACCTGCTCATGGACGTCGGACATCACCCCATTGAACCCGCCCGGCATCGCGGCCCACGTCCGGGGTGAGCGTCTCTGACTGGCTTAGGAATCCCCCGCGTTGCTCAGGGATGTGAGCCAGTCGCCTTCGTGCCCTGGTGCTGAACGGCGGAAGCCGTCAGCCCTCGTGGCACGTCCCTCCGGACGCTGGTCGGTGAGCTCTCGCGACCTCACCGAGGAGGGTGCCCGACGTCGCCTGGGCGCCGGGCGTGCGCGTGACATTCTGCCACGGGATCGCTACGGATCGCTAATCCAACTGGTGAGCCTCCCCCCTCACCCGCCCCGAGGCCGGAACACCGGCACCACGACCTCCCCGGCTTCCCGCACCCCCCGAAAGGCCACCTCAAGCCCCATCCCCACTTGCAACCGCCCTTCCTCCCACTCCACCACCTCGGTCATCATCCGCGGCCCTTCCGCGAGGTCGACCACGGCGGCGACGTACGGTGTGCGCTCGCCGAAGGGCGGGAGGTCGTTCCGGTGGACGACGGACCAGGTGTAGAGCGTGGCGAGCCCGCTGGCCCGTTCCCAGGTCACGTCCTCGCTCCAGCAGTGGGGGCAGAACTCACGCGGATAGTGATGCGCCCGCCCGCACGCCCCGCACCGCCGCACCAGCAGTTCCCCGGCGGCGGCCGCATCCCAGTACGCCCGTGTGAGGGCGTCGACGTCCGGAAGATCGAACCGCGCACCCCCACCAGACTGCGCACCTCCACCGGACCGTGCACCTCCACCAGACTGCGCACCTCCACCAGACTGTGCACCCCCACTAGACTGCGCACCCCCACCGGACCGCGCACCCCCACCGGACCGCGCACCCCCACCGAACCGCGCACCCCCACCAGACTGCGCACCTCCCCCCATCAGAACAGCCCCCACGCCCCGTCGAGCGACCACGTCTGCCACGACATCCCGAACAGCGCCACCACCGAGATCAGCGCCATCATCAGGTTCTGGCCCTGCTCGGCCCAGTCGTGGATCATCAGCACGAGGTAGATCAGATTGAGCACCAGCCCGCCGACCAGCGCGATCGGCGTCAGGAACCCCACGATCAGCCCGAGCCCGAGCGCGAGTTCCGCGTACACGACGACGTACGCCATCGCCTTGGGCCGGGCCGCGACCACGACATCGAACCCGCTCCGTACCGCCTTCCACCGGTGTTTGGCGGCGACGTCCGCCGCCCACGCGATCCCGGTCCCCTCGAACCAGCTCTTCTTGTCCTTGTGCCGCCAGCTCTCCAGCCACCACAGCCCGAGCCCGATCCGCAGCACGGCAAGCCACTCGGCACCGGTGAGCCAGATCGTGTCCATGAGCCTCGCCTCTCCCACCGAGTATCTGACGGTACGTCAGTTCAGCGCAGACGCGCCGCATCCGCAAGATGCGTACGCCACGCCTCGCCGCACCACGCCCCCTCCCGGCCGCCGCCGCCCCAACGAATCCCCACAACCAGGTGACCTACGCCACAAGCCCCACCCACCCCTCCTACATCCGTGATCAATCCGCAACCAATTCCGGGCTTGACCGAGACCCATCAAGTGAGGACGTGAATACGCTCGGTCGCATGGCCGACTCCACAGTGACCGACTCGTCCGACTCGTCCGACTCCACAGCACCCGCGAAGCCCGCGGTGCGGAACCGCGCAGACCGTCCCGTGTACGTCATCGGGGGTGGTCCGGGCGGGCTGGCGGCGGCGTACGCACTGCGGGCGCGGGGGGTGCGGGCCGTTGTGCTGGAGAAGTCGGACCGGGTGGGGGCGTCCTGGCGGCGGCACTACGACCGGCTGCATCTGCACACGACCCGGCGACTGTCGGGGCTGCCGGGGCTGGCGATGCCGCGGAGCTTCGGGCGGTGGGTGTCGCGGGACAACGTGGTGCGGTACCTGGAGAAGTACGCCGAGTACCACGAACTGGAGATCGTGACGGGCGTCGAGGTATCGCGCGTGGAGCGAACCGCCGACGGCACGGGCTGGCTGCTGCACGCCACCGGCGGCCGTGAGCTGACCGGGAGCGCGGTCGTGGTCGCCACCGGGTACAACCACACGCCGCATCTGCCCGACTGGCCCGGTCGTGACACGTACACCGGCGAACTGCTGCACGCCGGCGCCTACCGCAACGCCGAGCCCTACGCCGGCCGTGACGTCCTCGTCGTCGGCGTCGGCAACACGGGCGCCGAGATCGCCGTCGACCTGGTGGAGGGCGGGGCGGCGCGCGTGCGGCTGGCGGTGCGGACGGCCCCGCACATCGTGCGCCGGTCGACGGCCGGGTGGGCGGCCCAGTACACGGGCGTCGTCGTACGGCGCCTGCCCGTCGGCCTCGTCGACCGCCTCGCCAAGCCGCTGGCCAAGCTCAGCGTGCCGGACCTGTCGGTCCATGGGCTGCCCCGCCCCGAGACCGGGCTCTACTCCCGCGTGAACCAGGGGGCCATTCCGGTGCAGGACGTCGGCCTCATCGACGCCGTACGGAAGGGGCAGGTCGAGGTCGTGGCGGCGGTCGAGGGGTTCGAGGACGGCAAGGTGCTCCTCGCCGACGGCGAGCGCATCGGGCCGGAGGCCGTGATCGCCGCCACCGGCTATGCCCGCGCCCTGGAGGGCCTCGTCGGCCATCTCGACGTCCTCGACGCGCGGGGCAGACCAGTGGTACACGGCGCCCGCACCCCGGACAACGCCCCCGGCCTCTTCTTCACCGGCTACACCAACCCCATCAGCGGCATGCTCCGCGAACTCGCCCGCGACGCCGAGAAGATCGCGAAGGCGATCACGAGGAGGGGCGGGGCCGCGACGCGCGACGCGGTACAGGTCCGCGCCGCGCGCTGACCGCGGCTTCGCGTCCCACCCCCTGTGTTGTACGGCCATGATCCGCACCTCGCCAAGTTCCTTTTGCGGCAAGCGAGTCGAAAGTCCGCTCCGCGACGGACCGCCCGCCCCTCCTCCGTGGCGGGAGCAGGAACGGGCAGCTTCTCGCAAGGTCACTACGGGTTTTCAGCCGATGCCGCTCCGCGCCCGGCCCGACAGCGAGAGCATCGGCACGGCGGCCACTGGAGCGACTCCGGCAGGCGCTCGCTGTCGTGCGTGCTCGTGACGGTGTGCTGCCGGGCATGGCCGACACGTACGCCGTCCGGACCGACCCGGTAGGTGCGGATGGTCAGGCGGGACGCCCCGGCTTCGGGGCGCCCGGCCTTCACCAGGCGCCGGCCACGCTCGACATGTGACGGGCACACGAGCACCGGGGCACCAGCAACACGTCCACAGCGCCCGGCAACGGGCTCTGAACAGGGGCGAACAGCGAACTGGGACTGGAACACCAGGCCGGTCCGGGCTCCTGGGCGCTCATGCGGGTTCGCCGACAGCGGTGATCGCGTCGGAGCGCGCGAGCACCTCGCGCACCGCGTCCGCGAGTGCGGGAGCCGCGCTCGCGTCGGCGTCGGCGATCCCCACGCCGTAGCGGAACCGCACGGTGGCGCCGTCCTCGACGGTCAGCTCCTCGCTGAAGAACGGTGCCGGATTGAGGCAGGCGAACTCCTCTGTCCGGGCGAACCACTGCGGCGGGTGATTCGGGTTGGCCACGTCGTCGACCATGAGCACCAGCGACTGTGCGTCCGTCTCGTCGTGGCGGCCCGCGAAAGCCATCCACGGCAGGCGCCGCCCGCGGACCTCGTCGCCGCCCATGCCTTCCTCGGTCACGAACTGACCCCCGGTGAACGAACGTGGGCCCCGCCAGAACAGGCCGCCGTAGCCGGCGTTCTCCCGTCCCTTGGTGGTCGGCGATCCCATGGCGACGTCGGTTCCGGAGACGTTCGTCATCTGCGTCTCGAACGTCAACGCCCAGGCGTCCGGGGAGACCAGGCTCGCTCGCAGCGTCCTGCGTTCCATGAAGAACAGTGCGCCGGACTGGGTGATCCAGTCCAGGTCGTGGGCGAACGTCGCCGTACCGTCGGACCGGTTCAGGGCGATGACCCGGCGGTGCGCCTGCGTACCGTTGTTCTCCAGCTGAACGTAGAAGCGTCCGTGTATGTACGTGGGGCCGCCCCAGAAGTTCTCCTCGCCGACGTGGGGCAGGGACCATGCGATGCCCTTGTGCCACACGTGATCGTGGGGACGGAACAGGCTGACCACCTTGCCGGCCCGGGTGCGCAGGGGGTGGATGTAGGGCTTGGGCGATTCCAGTTGGACGGTGTCCGGTTGGTACACGTAACGGAACAGCTCGGTGTCGCCGTCCCGGACCGCGACCGTGGCACCGACGTCGTGGCGTATCTCAAGAGCGTTCATACCAGGGCCTCCTTGACCCGATCCCACGGCACCGCGCCGCCGTCCATGCTGAGCGTGAACGGGTCGTCGCCGGTCAGTTCCCCTGCGGCGACCCGGACTCCGCGGAACGCCGAGGCGTACGTCGCCGCCGCGAACTCCAAGGTGCGGCGCGCGTCCGGCAGGGAGACACCGGGTTCCTGACCGGTGTCCCAGGCGTCGAACACGGCCTCGATCTGGAGCCTGTGGCCGCTCGTGATGTCCGGCTCGTCGCCGTCGGCCCACAGGGCCGCGAGCTCCTCGTGGCCGGGGGCCGGCGTGAACCGCCAGTGCTCCTCGCGGTAGCCGTAGAGGTGCTCGACTTCGACCGTGGCGCATTCGAAGTCGAAGCGCAGTCGGGATGTCTCCCGGGGGGACAGCAGGGAGTTGACCACCGTGGCGAGGGCTCCGTTGCCGAAGCGCACGGCGGCGACCGAGACGTCCTCGGTGTCCGTGGGCCGGGCCTGGCGGTCGGCGAGCGCGGTGATCAGGGACCAGGGGCCGAGGACCGACAGCATCAGGTCGAACTGATGGATGCCGTGTCCCATGGTGGGGCCGCCTCCCTCGACGTCCCAGAGTCCCCGCCACGGCACGTCGAAGTACTCGTCGGACCGGTACCACAAGGTCTCGCAGGTGGCGACCAGCGGCCGGCCCAGTACGCCGGCCGTGGCCAGCCGGCGCAGGCGTACGGCCGCCGCGCCATAGCGGTGCTGGAAGACGGTCAGGACCCTGGAGCCGGTCTGCTCCTGCACCGCGGCCAGTTGGTCCATCTCGCGCAGGCTCAGCGCCGTCGGCTTCTCCACCAGTGCGGTGACGCCTGCCCGCATCGCCAGGGAAGCCAGGGGGGCGTGGGTCCGCGGTGGTGTGCAGATGTGCACGAGATCGAGCTTCCCGCTCTCCAGCAGGGCCTGCGGGTCGCTGAAGACGTGCGGGACGGAGAATCGGTCGGCGAACTCGGCGGCGCGGGTGGGGTCGACGTCGGCGACGGCGACCAGCCGGGCGCGTTCGGAGAGTTCGGTGAGGGCTTCGGCATGGGCGTGGGCTATACCGCCGGTGCCGATGATGGCCACGCGGTACGGCGGCCGGGGGCTGGGCATGGGTGGGGTTTCTCTCTCTTGGTTCCTGACTCGCATCTCGTGGAGCTCCCCGGGGACCGTGCACAGCGGCGCCGGCCCCCGGGGAAGGAGGTCACCTGGCCGCGTCGATCTCGCCCTGGAGCTCCTTGACGAAGGCCTTCGCGGCGTCTTCGGGCGAGGTCTTCTCGAAGTAGACCTCCTGGCTGTAGCGCTGCAGCATCGGCTCGATCCCGCTTCCGCCGTTGGGGGTCACGACCGGCGCCTTGCCCGGTGTCACCGCGTTCATGTACTCGGCCGCCGCCTTGTCGGACCCCGTCAGACCCGCCTGGAGGTGCTGGAGCATCTCCTTGTTCGCGGGGATTCCACGCTCCGTCTTGAGGACGTCGGCGGCCGCCTGGTCGTTGAGCATGAAGTCGACGAACGCGGCGGCCTCGGCCGGGTGCTTGCTCTGGCTGGAGACCGCCCAGTACATCGAGGGCTTGAAGAAGTTCGCCTTGGTGTCGCCTTCGTGGGGCAGCTGCAGCAGCTTCAGGTTGGCGCCAGTGGCCTCCTGCAGCGCGGTGATCTGGGTGTTGTAGGCCCCTGTCATGGCTGCCTTGCCGGTGGCGAAGCTGCCGGCGGTGATACCGGCGGTCTGGTCCTCGACCATGGTCGAGGCCTTGACACTGGCCTCGGAGGAAATCAGGTCCAGACCGTACTTCCACATGTCGGCGAGCGACTCGGACTTCAGCGAGACGTTGCCGTCCTCGCCGAAGAGCTCGCCGCCGTCCTGACGAGCCCAGTACTTGAGACTGCCGGCGTCGAAGCCGGGGGCGCCGGCCACACCATGGATCTTGCCGCCGCTCTTGTCCGTCAGCTCCTTCCCGATCCTGGCGTAGTCGTCCCACGTCCATGTCGTGTCGTCGGGAAGGTCCACGCCGTACTTCTCGAACAGGTCGGTGTTCACGACGACGGACATGACGCCGACGCCGATGGGAAGTGCGTACTGCGTTCCACCGATCTGTCCGGTGGCCAGGGCCGCGTCGTCGAACTGCGAGGTGTTGACGATCTTCTCGGCCTGGCCGAGGTCGTACAGCGCTCCGCGGTCCGCGTACGACGCGAGATAGAGCTCGTCCATCTGCACGACGTCGGGCGAGTCCTTGGCCGCGGTCGTCGTGGCGAGCGCGTCCCAGTAGCCGCCCCAGTCCTTGTACTCTCCCTTGACCTTGATGTTGGGGTACTTCTTCTCGAACGCGGCGATGGCCTCGTTGGTGAGCTCGGCGCGGGTGTCCGCTCCCCACCAGGTGGCGCGGATGGTGACCGGCTCGTCGCCGAGCTCGGGAGCGGAGTCGGTGCTGCCGCCGGAGCAGGCGGTCAGCGCGAGCGAGAGTGAGGCGACCGCCCCGATCGCGACGCGTCTGAAGGGGCTGACGTTCATGCGCTTCTCCTGTTTCTGATGTGTGGGTCGGGTTGATGGCTGCGGTGCTCCCGAGCGGCCATGACTCGTTCGCCTCCGCATGTCCGGCAGTAGCCCCCGCAGTTACTTGCCGCCGGTGGTCGCGATGCCGCGCAGCAGGAAGCGCTGCCCGGCGAGGAAGACGAGGAAAACGGGAACGAGCGACACCACGCTCATGGCGAACACCGAGCCCCAGTCCGTCGCGGTCTGCTGGTCGACGAAGGCACGCAGCGCGAGGGGCGTGGTGTACATGTCCGGGTCGGTGAGGTAGATCAGCTGGGTGTAGAAGTCGTTCCAGGTCCAGATGAAGGTGAAGATCGCGGTGGTCGCCAGCGCCGGGATCATCAGCGGCAGGATGACGTGGAAGAAGATCCGCGCGTGCCCGGCGCCGTCGATCCGTGCGGCCTCGTCGAGTTCGCGCGGGATCCCACGGATGAACTGCACCATCAGGAAGATGAAGAAGGCGTCGGTCGCAAGGAACTTCGGCACGATCAGGGGCAGGAACGTGTTGACCCAGCCGAGTTCCGAGAACAGGACGTACTGCGGCACGATGATCACGTGGATCGGCAGCATGATGGTGACGAGCATGACGGCGAACCACACGCGCTTCGCCCGGAATTCGAGCCTGGCGAACGCGTACGCGGCCAGGGAGCAGGCGAGGAGGTTCCCGAGGATCGCGCCGATCACGACGATCACCGAGTTGATCATGTAGTGGCTGAACGGTTCGGCGAAGGCGTTCCAGCCGTTGGTGTAGTTCTCGAAGTGCGGCTGCGTCAGGGCGAGTCCCGCACTGCGGAAGATCTGGCTGTTGGGCCGCAGCGAGCTGACCACCATCCACAGGATGGGGTACAGCATCGTCAGGGCGCAGAGAGCCAGCAGGCAGTGCTTGAGAGGGGCGCGCACCGCGCGCCTGATCCTGCGCACCGGGTGAGGGCGGTCGACGGGCAGCGAGCGGGGTACTGCTACGGCGCGGTCAGTCATCGTAAAACACCCAGTACTTTGAGGCCCAGAAGTTGACGGCGGTGAAGGCCGCGACGATGAGGAGCAGGACCCACGCGAGCGCGGACGCGTACCCCATGTCGAAGTGGCCGAACCCGCGCTGGTACAGGTAGAGCGAGTAGAAGAGGGTGGAGTCGGCAGGGCCTCCGGTGCCACCGGAGACCACGAAGGCCTGGGTGAAGGTCTGGAAGGCGTGGATGATCTGCAGCACCAGGTTGAAGAAGATGATGGGTGTCAGCAGCGGAATGGTGATGCTGCGGAACTGGCGCCAGCGCTTCGCGCCGTCGACGGAGGCCGCCTCGTAGAGGGAGGCCGGAATCTGTCGCAGCCCGGCGAGGAAGATCACCATGGGTGAGCCGAATGTCCAGACGTTCAGGACGATGAGGGTCGACAGCGCCGTTCCCGGCTCCGAGATCCAGCCCTGCCCCTGGATACCGACGAGGGCCAGGGCCTCGTTGACAAGGCCGTTGGTCCCGAACATCGCGCGCCACAGCACGGCAATCGCCACACTGGCGCCGATCAGCGACGGCAGATAGAAGACGGAGCGGTAGAAGGCGAGGCCACGCACTCCCCTGTCCAGCAGCAGGGCGAGCCCCAGGGCCAGCGCCAGCTGCAACGGAACGGAGACCAGGACGTAGCTGAACGTCACCCCGAGCGACTTGTGCAGCCGCTCGTCGTGGAGCATGCGCGTCCAGTTGTCGACTCCGCTGAACTGCGGCGGCTGAAGCAGGTTGTACTTGGTGAAGCTGAGGTAGAGCGAGGCCAGCATCGGGCCGAGAGTGACCCCGAAGAGCCCGAGGAACCATGGCAGGAGGAAGAAGAACGCCGCCTTGTTCTGCTGCCGCGCGTCCCGTTGGGACCCGCGCAGCCGGCGTAGTTCGTTGATGGAGCTCACGTCACTGCTCCCTTGAGCGGCGGCATCGGTACACAGTGGTGCGGGCCCGTCCCGGGCCGCGCGTAACCAAAAAGTGATCGTTCACCCTCTGGGTTGCGAGGACGATAGTGAACGATCACTTTTTACGTCAATAGTGTGTACTCTCTGACTTCAACAAACGTTGGCGGAAGGGTGGGTGAAGCGGATGGCTGGCGCTGACCAGGCGCGACGACGGCCGACGATCACAGATGTGGCGCGACTCGCCGGTGTGTCACCCCAGACGGTGTCGCGGTACCTGCGGTTCAACGGCGGGCTGAAGCCCGCCACCCTGGAACGCGTGGAGAAGGCGATCCGCGAACTGGACTACCGTCCCAACCTGGTGGCACGGTCCATGCGCACGCGGAAGACCGGCCGGCTGGCGATCCTCATGCCCGCCATGGCCTTCAACCCGTCACGCATGCTGGCGGGGGCCAGCGCGACGGCACAGTCCGCGGGGTACTTCGTGGATGTCGTGAGCGCCGGGGGCGGCGTTCGGGCGAGGAGTGAACGCCTCCTGGAGCTCGCCGACTCGGGACAGTACGAGGGCATCCTCTCCCTCGCTCCCGTGCTCCCCACGGTGCAGAGCCGACTGCACCAGGGGACGACCGTGGTGATCTCGGCCGACTTCGATGACGAGATGCGCGGCATCGGGGAACTGGCCGACGCCACGCCCGTGGTACGGATGATCGAGCGCTTGGCGGCGCTCGGCCACTCCCGGTTCCTGCATGTGGCCGGCGACGCGCAGTTCGCTTCCGCGAGGGCGCGCAGGCAGAGCTATCTGGACACGGTCGAACGCCTCGGGCTCGAGTCCGTTGGAGTCTTCGACGGCGACTGGTCCGGCGAGTCCGGCATAGAGGCGATCCGGTCGCTCCCGAGCCGCTCCCGGCCGACCGCGGTGATCGCGGCCAACGACCTCGTCGCCGCCGGCGTCGTCCGGGGCGCCCGGGAGCGCGGCTGGGAGGTACCGGGCGACGTCAGCGTGACCGGTTGGGACAACGTCGGGGTCGGGCAGTTCATGACCCCGTCCCTGACCACCGTCGACGTGGACCTCGAACGACTCGGCAGCAAGGCCATGGCCAAGCTGATAGCGGGTTTACTCGATACGGCGCCCGAGGCGAAGGAGGAAACGCTGTTCCGAATCGTCTGGCGGGAATCGACGGCCGAGCCGCCCTCTGAGGGCCGCCCTGGCAGTAAGCGGTGACCGCTCGTGGCTACGGCCGCCCGAGTCGGCGCCGGCCGGAAACCGTATGCCCCTCCAGCCGCTCTGCCGGCCGGCCACCAAGTGGGGCCGGCCGGCCGTGCGGTGGCGGGCCCGGCGTCAAGGGGCTCCTGAGCCCGCACATCGACATCAGTTCCGGTAGACGTCAAGCCGTCCACACATCCCGAACTTCCCACGGGCGGCGGGCCGTTCGGAGCGTACGACGGCATCCGCGAGGTGGGGAGACTCCCCCCGCTCCAGCGAGTCGAGCTGCGCGCCGGTAGCCGAGGCGGCGGCCTCGGCACCCTGTCGCCACCGCTCCCGCCACTCGGCGATACACGGCCGTACGAGCGCGGCGGCGGCCCGGTGAAACGCGGCCAGGGCCTGCGGCCCGTCGGCATCACGCAGTACCCGGTAGCCCTCCAGGGCGAGGTCCCGCCGGGCCCGGGCGACGCGCTCCTGCTCCTCCTCTGGCGCGTCGGCCGGGATGACGGTGGCGCGTGCGTACGTCTCGGGATCGGTCAGGTACTCCGGGGGCAGCGTGAGGACCGCGTCGCCCGCCTCCGGCAGCCCGCTGTTCTGCATCAGAACGGTGATCCGCAGATGGCTCTCGTTGACCAGCCGGTGAATGGTGCCGGGCGTGAACCAGGCGACCGTACCGGCCTGAAGCGGAGTCACCTCGTACCCGGAGGCGGTCAGCGTCTGCACGGCCCCGCGGCCGCCGGTGACGACGTAAGCCTCGGAACAGGCCAGGTGCATATGAGGGGTACCGCCGCACGCCCCGTCGACGGAAGGCCAGTCGTAAACCGACAGATGCGAGACGGCGACGCCCCCGGGCAACCCGGTGTTCGTTGTACTCATGTGTGTGATCAGCACTCCATTTCCGGATAGCAAGCGCTTTCTATGCTCTGCAATTTACGCACTCCTCACTCAACGGGTCAATTCCCTGTCTAAAATAAGGTCTGAAATCGCGGAGTTGGAAGGATATGGGTGTGGACAACGGGTCGGCGGGCAAGACTGTCTACGCATTCGGTGACAGCATTGTGCAGGGACACGTGTACCCGCGCAGTTTTGTGGACCTCGTTGCCGAGCGCGAGGGGATGACACTCACGAAGTTCGCCCGGAACGGCGCGACCATTGGCGCCGACCCAGAGGCTTCTGGGGGGCAGATACGTGCGCAGGTCGAGGGAGCGGCAGCTGTCGCACCGGACTTCGTCATCTTTGACGGCGGCACCAACGATGCCGAGTCAGTCATCAAAGGCCACTACGACGTGGGCACCTACGCGGGAGAACTGGAGCAGACACTGCACACGATGAAGCGGAAATATCCGACCGCCCGCATCGTGTACGTTGCCGCCCACAAACTCGGTTCGAGGGACTGGGCCACTCAGATGGCGCTGCGCGAGGTGACTTTGCGGGCCTGTCACAAGTGGGATTTCGCCATCGCCGATGTCTTCGGGGACACCACGTTCGACACACGCGATGACGCCCAGCGGGAGAAATACACATTCGACGATCTGGTCAATGGTTTCCCTGGCACAGACGGATCGGGAACGCATCCCAACATGGCGGGCATCACCACGTTCTATGTGCCGGTGGTCAGCGCAAGGCTGACGCAGATGTCACCACGTTGACGAGTACGGCAAGATGCAGCTCTGCCGGGCCGATACGGCCCGGCAGAGCTGCATCTCTTCTCAGGATGTCAGCGGACTGATGCTCCACTGCTGGTTCTGGCCGGTGCCGCAGCTGTACTGGATGAGCCGGGCACCGTTGCTGGTGGAGACACTGGCCACGTCGGCGCACTTGCCCGAATGCCGCGCCACGAGCTGGACGTACCCGCTGCCGACATCGCGCAGTTGCCACTGCTGGCTCTGCCCGGCGCCACAGTCGGACTGAACGATCTGGGCACCGTTGGCGGTGGAAGCACTGGACACGTCGGCGCACTTGTCCGAATGCCGCGCCACGAGCCGGACGTACCCGCTGCCGACATCGCGCAGTTGCCACTGCTGGCTCTGCCCGGCGCCACAGTCGGACTGAACGATCTGGGCACCGTCGGCGGTGGAAGCACTGGACACGTCGGCGCACTTGTCCGAATGCCGCGCCACGAGCCGGCGGTAGCCGTCGTTGGTGAACCCGGGACCGCGCCGGACCCGCACGTCGTCGACGTGCACCGACCCGCGCTCGCCTCCGTTCGCGTACCACGCGACCTTCGCGATACCCGGCATCGAGGTGCGGAACGCGGCGTCGGTCAGCATGCGCCGACCGTCGATGTCCAGGTCGAAGCGCTGGTTCACCGTGTCCACGGCCAGCGTGATCCGATACCACTTGCCAGGGGTGTACGTACCGATCACACGGTCCGTGCTTCCCTCGTACGCGTGGATCTCGCCGCGAGCGAACGCGACGCTGACGGCTTGGACGCCGCTGGAGTTGTACACGTAGGGCAGCCCGAACCAGCCCGCCTGCGTGTCATTGCGCATCACCTGCGCATCGATCGTCACCACGCCCTGCAGCGGGGTGCCGAAGAGCCGGGCGAGGTTGGTCCCGTCGGTACCGCCGCCCTCGATGGTGCGGCTCAGCCGGACGCTCTTGTCAATGGCGGACGGTGTCTCCACCACGGCGACCTGGTTGTTGGTCGAGACGACCCGCCATCCGTTCGTCCCGTCGGCGAGCACACCGGTCGCCAGGCCGTCGAACGAATCCGTGAACGCGATGTCGGACGCCCCGCGTTCGAGGGCGCCGATCTCCGGACCGCTCCCGGTCGCTACCGGCGTCCCGGCGAAGTCGAGGCCGCCGTTGCCCGTGACGGCGGCACCGGCATCGGCGAACACCGATCCGGCCTGGAGCGCGAAGTTCGCCGCCGTGCCGAGTCTCGGGCCGTTCTCGTCACCGTAGGGCCCCGTGACGGCGGCATTCACGAACTGCGGAGCGCCGACCACGGCGTTCACGTCGGACGAGGGCCGAGTCGTCAGGTTGGACGAGTACCCGTTGTTGTTGTAGATGATGCTCGACTGTTGCCTGAACTCCGGTGCGGAATTTCCGGAAATGAACAGGTTGTTGGTCAGCGTCACCTTGCCGGAGACACCGCCGGACACCATCTTCTGCGAATCGGCGTTGGCGAAGGTGTTGTTGTAGACGTCCGCCACCGAGCCCGTTGTCTGCGACATGTGGAGGTTCCACCGCTCGCTGCCGGTGATGACGTTGTAGCGGACCACCGCGCTGCCGAACCTGACCGAGGAGTTGCACGCGCAGAGCAGGATGCCGTCGCCGTTGTCGTGCAGGTAGTTGTACTGGAACAGCTGGTTGGTGGTGCCGATGTCGGGGTCCAGACCGTTCGCGTCGGCACTGCCCCCCATGTGGTGGGTGCCCATGATCTCGTTGTGCTGGACGGTGACACTGTCGGCCATGTTGGTCTCGACGCCGGAGACGCCGACCCGGTCGATCACGTTGCCTTCGACGAGTGCGCCTCGGGTGCCGGTGACATAGATGCCGTTGCCGCCGAAGTCGGTGTTCGCCTGCGTGATGTAGTTGCCGCGGATCGTGACGTCGGTGTGCGGGGTGAAGCGGGAGTCCGTGGCCGTGGCGCGCTTGCCCCAGCCCGTGAAGACGGCACCGGGCGCGTCACCGGCGTACTGCTTCGTCACGATTCCCGCGAACGAGGTGTTCTTGATGGTGGAGTTCTGCACCGTGATGTCGTCGAGCACGGTGGGGGCGCCAGGCGCGGTGATGTCCTGGACTGTGGTGAGGAAGGCGATGCCGCCGGTGTTCTTCGAGCGGTCCCAGCCGTTGTTAAAGGTGATGCCCGGCTTGTTGTTGGCGGTGTTGCCGCCGATCCACCTGACCTCGCCGGTCACGTCGTGGACGTCGACCGAGTCGATCACGAAGTGGTGCAGGGTCTGGCCGTTGTCGCCGAGCACGCCGATGCCGCGGAAGTCGCCGAGCTTCGAACCGTCTGTCGTCCCCGTGGGTACCGCGTTCGACACATCGAGGTTGCGGATCTCCCAGTACTCCTGGTTGAACAGCCGCACCGCCTCGGCGACCGTGCCCTGGCCGGCGATCTTCGGCTTGGCGCCCTCTCCGTAGCGGTCGATCACGATCGGGGCGCCGTCGGCGCCCGACCCCTTCGGCCACAGCTGCCCGACCCAGCTGTCACCGGACTCGAAGCGAATGGTGTCGCCGGGCTGGAAGGTCTTCGAGTTCACCTTGTTCAGCGAGCGCCAGGGCGCGCTGCTGCTGGTTCCGGCGTTGCTGTCGTTGCCACTCGCGCTCACGTAGTACGTGGTGCCTGCAGCATAGGCCCGCTGCGCGGGGATGAGCACGATCGACGCGAGCACGACGGCCAGCGCGCAGAGTGCGGCTGCGGTCGCTCTTGACACAAGTCTTCGGTTGGCGGTCATTGTCCTCTTTCTTGTCGTCCGTGGTTGGGCGGTACGGGCTTCTGTCGTGACGCCTGCGGCCGAGACATCGCATAACGGCTCAGGGCGCGGGCAGTTGGGGTCCATGGGGCGGACACACCAGCGGACACACCAAAGGGTGCGCGACGAGATGAGGACCGATTCGGCCTGACATGCCTCATCGAGGGCCGGGGCCAGCGGCGGTTCCGGGAGCTCGGCGCACCCGGCGGCCGGATCAGGTGGCGGTCGGTGAACCCCGGTACCAGCGGCGCCACGACCGGCCCGAGCATGCTGGGGCACACCCCCGTGCACCAGGCCGGCGGGAGGTCGAAGGCGGCCTTGTTGTCGGGTTCGCGCGGTGCGTCGTCGGCACTGACGCGCAACGGCTGGAGTTCGCCAGAAGTCCTCACGCATGCCCCTCAGGCCGCACTGGGAAAACGTATTCCGCGCAGTGTGCCCAGCGGTGATCGAGTGCGTCAAGGTTTCGAGCAGATGAACCCGTCAGCGACGTGAAGGGCCCTGCCGGAAGACGAACGGCAGGTCGGCGCCCCCTTCGGCGGCCGCACCTGACCGCGGTAACCGAGCCGTGCGCCTGGGCGCTGCGCGCGGCGTAACGGACAGCAGGGGCAGGTCAGTCGGCCTGGACCGCCGTGCTGTCGCGCACCACGACCTGCCCGCGCATCATCAGGTGCGCGGCTTCCGCACGAACCGCAAGTGCGAGGCGGACCGCCTCGGCACCTGCCTGCGCCAGAGGCAACGACACGGTCGTCAGCCGCGGTGTCACGTCGATGGCGAGCTCGATGTCGTCGAAACCGGTCACCGAGACGTCCGCCGGCACCGCCACCCCGGCAGCCCGGAAGGCGGACATCGCACCGACGGCGATGGTGTCGTTGGCTGCGAGGACCGCGTGGGGCGGCTCCAGTCCCATGGCGACCAGCCGCCGCACCGCGTCGAATCCCCCTTGGCGGCTCACCGCACAATGCGAGATCCGGATGTGCCGCTTTTCGACGCCGCCGTCGCGGAGCCCGGCCACGAAGCCCGCGGTGCGGGCGGAGACGTTCCCCCGCCCGCGGACGCCGGCGAGGATCGTCACGTGCCGGTGCCCGGACTCGGCGACATGGGTGGCGAGTTCCTTGGCGGAGCCGTGGTTGTCGAAGCTGATGGAGTCGAACGGCATGTCGGTGTCGCCGACGATCACCACCCGGCCGCCGTCGCGTTCGTAGCCGAGCAATTCGTCGAGCAGGCGCCCGCCCAGGGCGCCGGCGTCGATGCGGCTCGAGGTCAGGATGAGCGCCCGCGGCCGGAGCGCACGCTGCAGCCGGACGGTCTCGAGCTGGCGCTCGGCGGTGCCGTGGGTCGGCGAGACGGTCACGAACGCCCCGGCGTCGCGCGCCTGCCGTTCCATCGCCGCGGCGACCATCCCCATCGACGGGGTCGTGAGGTCGTCGGCGACGACCGCGATCGAGTCGTTCGCGCGCCGCATCGCCCGGGCCGAGGCGTCCGCGGTGTAGCGCAGCGCGGCCGCGGCGGCGCGGACCCGCTGCTCGTATTCGGTGGCGACCGTTCTGGAACTGCCGCCCAGGACTCGTGACGCGGTCGCGACCGACACGCCGGCGGCCACCGCCACTTCGCGCAGGGTCACGGTCGGCCTGGATGGATGAGGCATCGTGCCCTTCTCTCCCGCACCACGGCAACGAACCGCCGTCGACGCTACCCGAGGATATCCATGGCCTGCCGCCGACGGGGATGCTGACGGTGCCGGTGACCGACTCCACAGGGGCGCGCAGTCGACGGGGGACGCGAAGGCGCCCTGTCCCGGGCTCCCTCCCGGGCGACGTGTCGGCGTGGGGGGACGCTGCCGCTGCCGCGCTCGATGGTGAGGCGGGTGTCGACGGCCGACGAGCAGGATCGCGGCCGCGGCCGTACGCGGCAGGATGCGGTCGCCCGGCCGAGCGCGGTCGCGTTGGCCCGGGTCGGGGCTCCGCCGGGCATGCGCAGCGTCAGGGGCCCGACGCCGTGTCGCGCCCGGTCGTAGAGGCCCGAAGCGTCGCGGATGAGCTTAGGTTTTCCTGGGTGGGGCTGGGTTTTGGGCCCGGCTCCGGTCCTGGGAAAAGAGATCTCGGGTGTCCCGGTGGCCGTCCTGCCCGTGGGGCGGGGGTGGCGTGGGTGTGCAGGTGGAAGCCTGCGCCGAGTCTGGCCCCGCGGGGCTGGTGCCGGGTGGGGGTGCTCATCGTGTGCGGTGCCTGTCGCCGTCCGCGCCACTGGGGGTGACGCCTTGGTGACCGGGGCTGCCGCCCCGCCGGACGCTTTCCACCCGGACCCGCAGCAGCGGTTCGTGCTGCGGGGGCTGTGGGTGGGGCAGGGACCCTGCGTCGCTGCCTGGGCGCAGGGCTGTTTCTCGTCGGTCCCGCCTTCGTCCGGTCCGCCGCAGCACAAGGCTGCGCAGGACCGGACGAAGGGGCGGTGCCGGGGTGGGAGGTGTGCTGGACCGGCCGGTCCAGCTCCTGGACCGTGCGGCGGATCACATACGTGCCGCTCGCCCGGTCCAGGACGGTTGTGTGCTGGTGGGTCAGCCCGCGTGCGCCGATGCGTTGCCAGGCGGCCACGTCGCGGTCCGCGCTGTAACCACACACGGCGTTGGGGCACGTCGCCCATTTCCAGCCCGGCTCCGGGCTGTCGGGGGCGGCGTGGTGGCGGAAGGCGTGCAGGCAGCGGGGGCAGTATTTCGAGGTGCCCCGGGCCGGGACGATGACCACCGCGATTCCGTGGGCCGTGGCCTGATGCCGGGTATGGGTGACGATCTGCCCGCGGACCGAGGAGGACAGGCGGGTGTTGAGGGTGCGGCCCTTGCCGCGGGATTCCATGTCCCGCAGATCCTCCAGGTAGATCACCGTGGCCCCGGCGGCGCGGGCGGTCTCGACCATGAAGCGGGCGGCGGCCCTGGCCAGCTGCTCGTTCAGCTTCGTCCGCCGCCTGCTGACCGCCGCATGCTCGGTTTTGAGGACCGCCAGCTTCACCCCGGTGAGCGGCTCGGGCCACTGCCCGGCCATGGCCCGCCCGTCGACGAGGGCCTGCAGACGGGCGGCCTTGGTCCACAGGTGCTCGGCGAGGATGCGGAGCCGGTCGGCCTTGGCCAGCACCCCGTTCGGGCGGAAGAACACCGGCCGCCCGTCGGTGACCACTGTGTCGGTGATGACGGTGGGCTGCTGCCCGCCGGTCAGGGTCAGGGCGCCCCCGGTGAGCAGGGTGTTCAGCCCATAGTCGAAGGCGACGGCCCGCACATGCCCGCCGGGGCTGGTCCTGGGGGCGGCGGTGGTGAACGCGACATCCAGCCGCAGCCGCCCGCCGCGCACCCGCAGGGTGGGGGCGTGCAGAGCGGCAGTGTGGGGGATGGTCGGGGGGAGCCGGAAGCGGATCAGGGTCGGGTGCCAGTCTTGGCGGGTGCGCGGATCGGGGCGCACCGGCAGCCGCACACTCAACACCCCATAGTGGGCGGGGTCGTCTTCGCAGCGGGTCAGGGTGGACAGTTGCTTGTCGGCGGCGGCCAGCACCACCTGCCGCCCACCACCCGGCGCTGATTCCAGCGCGCATACATCCACCGGGAGACACCCCTGCCTCGCCTGGAAGGCGGCGACCTGCCGGGTCCGTCCGCGCAGCACCGAGGCCGTCAGCGCCTGCCCGTCCGGGCACGCCTTCCGCAACGCCGCCCACTCGGTTTCGGTGCGCCGCATGGGATCGGCATCCGGGCCGGTGGGCCAGGTGGCCAGGACCGCGTCGGTGATCTCGCTGCGCCACCAGGCCGACCGCAACGCCCGTCCGGCCTGCTCCTCGGCCACCCGCCGCACCCGGTCCGGCACATACAGCCCTTCGGGCACCGCCGCGCCCCAGCCCAGCGTGCGCACCGCCATCCACGCATTCGACGGCAACCGGGCACCCGACCGGTCCCTCCCGGAGGCGAGCCGCGCGAGGTCGGACCGGTTCCAATGCGCCGAGGTCACCCCGGCGCACAGCGCCTCGACCAGGGACGTCAGCCAACCCACCCGCTCGGCCAGCGCCTGCGCGCCCAGCACCTCGCCGGTCACCGTGTCCAGGCCCCGGAACGCGGACGCGGAGGCACACGAGATGCGCTCCGTCTCCCCCTCAGCCAGCTGGATCTTCCGCCGCACCGTCCACCTCCCCGCCCCGCTGCGATCTGCTGTGCGATCATCGGACTCACATACACAACGCACCCCACCCGCAAAGGTCACGCCGCAATCGAAAACGGCCCGAGGGAACCGAAAGAATCACAGCAACACCCAGGAAAATCAGGCCACTCGATCCACTGCTGGTGACCCTTGTCACGCCCGGTCGTGGGTGCCGAAGCCGTGTCGCGGCCGGTGCATCGGCCGCAGGGGGCGGAAAAGCATTCCGTCGCCAGTGAGCGATCTGCCCACGGAAGGACGTTCCGTAATCACTCCACCACTTCCAAGGTGCTGTGCGGCTCGGTGCACAATGTGCGGCATGGAAGATGAGTCGGCAGAGCCTCTGCGACGGCGCGGGGATGCCGTACCCGGCGAGCGCCGGGCGACCTTGCATGATGTGGCGCGGACTGCGGGCGTCTCGCAGGCGACGGCGTCCCGCGTGCTCAACGGCAGCATCCGGAACGTCCGTCAGGAGAACGTCGCCCGTGTGCTCGCCGCGGCCGCGGACCTGAACTACGCGCCGCACCTGTCCGCCCAGGCGATCGCGCGGGGGTCGACGAACACCGTCGCGCTGGTTGTCAGCGGTGTGGACGACCCGTACTTCTCCTCCATCGCGGGCGGAGTGACGCAGGCGGCGGAGACGGCTGGACTCATCGTGACGATGGCGGTCGCGGACCGCTCCCCCGACCGGGAACTGCAGATCGTCAGGACGCTGCGCGGCATGCGGCCGCGCGCCGTCATCCTGACCGGCAGCCGCATCGACGGCACCGCCACTCGCGACGCTCTCGTCGAGGAGCTCGACGCCTACCGGGAAGCGGGCGGCAGCGTGGTCCTGATCAGCCAGCACGACCTGCCGTTCCGCACCGTCAGCATCGACAACCACGGTGGAGCGCGACAGCTTGCCCGCGCGCTGGTGGGCCTCGGCTACCGGCGGTTCGCGGTGGTGCGCGGGGGCGTCGGACTCAGGACGTCCCGTGACCGGTGCGATGGTTTCATGGAGGGCCTGCGCGAGTTCGGCATCGACATCGACGAGCGGTTCGTGGTCGAAGCGGAGTTCAGCCGCCGAGGCGGTTGTACGGCCGCCCGCGAGCTCGTCCGGCGGGGCCTGGACAGCACGGAACTCGTCTTCGCCGTCAACGACGTCATGGCGATCGGTGCGATGACCGCCTTCCGCGACGCCGGGCTGGTCCCCGGCCAGGACGTCGCCGTCGCCGGCTTCGACGACATCGGCCCAGCGATGGACGTCGACCCGGCGCTGACCTCCGTGACCGTGCCTCTGCGGCAGGTCGGGCAATGCGCGATGGAACTCGCGCTCTCCGACGAGGATGCCTCGCGGATCGTAGCGGTCCCCACGAACGTCGTCCTGCGGGGAAGCACACCGTTCCTTTGGACTGGGCAGGAGTGAGCCTGATCAGCCGCACGCCCCGAACGGTCTTGGGCGCTCCCCCACTGCCTTAAGGGCGTGGGAGGTGCCCCCAGGTCCCCGGCGTACTCGACCCCGGGGCGGCGACACGCATCCCGTGCGTGGTCCGATCCCGGGAGGCCAGTTCCCTCACGACCTGGCCACGTGGATACGGCCAGAGGCGACGGGGAGGCCCCGAACCATCTCTCTAGGTGGAGTGGGGGCCCGCACGCTGGCGCCGTACCCGGCGTCCCAGATCGCACGATCACCGTAGCCCGAACGGCCCAGGGCATCGCAAGCCCATGACCGAACCATCACACGATCGAGCTAACCAACGTTATACGCACTCCCCGGCGAACAGTTACCAACCCCCTTGCGTTAGCCCCTTGCGTTAGCCCCTTGTTAGAGCGCTTTGACACGACGGCATGGAGGTTGCTCATGGTCGTCCACACAGCAACGCCAATATTCGCGTTGCCGGGTAAGGATCTTGGCGGGAGCGTGAGCAATGTGACCGTCGCGGCACAGACCGGGCGACCGCCGGCTCGACAGCGACGTCTCCCCGTGCGCCACAGTGGCCCGCGCTCCAACGGATCCCATGAGCGGCACAGGGGCACAGCCTCTCCATACCCGCCAGCGACTTCCCGGCGCCCCGGCAACCGCCGCCCAACTTTGCCCGCACAGCCATTCCTGACGTCACGCCAGTTCAGTAATCTGACACTGCGTCAGTTAATCGTGCTGTCACACAGGAGCGGGCGGACCGATGCTTGGATCAACCCACGGCACCCTCACCACCGACTCCCGCCGGGCCCGGGTCATCGCCTGCGGCGAGCAGCCCTCGCCGGTCGTGCACGGCAGGCCGGCCGACGTCGACGACCTGGACGTCAGCGGGCGCCCGCTGTACGCCGCCGTCCCGGATCTGGGCCGCTTCTTCCGCCCCGAGTCCGTGGCGGTCGTCGGCGCGTCGGACGCCGAGGGGCGGCCGAACACCGGTATCACACGGCAGTTGCTCACCTGGGCCGAGCGGGTCGGCGCCCGGCTGCATCCGGTGCACCCCACCCGTCGGTCCGTCTTCGGCATCCCCTGCTCCCCTTCCGTCGCGGACCTGCCCGAGCAGGTCGATCTGGCCGTACTGCTGGTCGCCGACCCGCTCCCCGTGGTCGAGGAACTCTCCGAGGCCAAGGTGAAGTTCGCCGTCGCCTTCGCCTCCGGGTTCGCGGAGACGGGGGCGGCGGGCGCGGCCGCCCAGGAACGGCTGGCGGCCGCCGTGGCACGGTCCGGGCTGCGACTGCTGGGCCCGAACACCAACCTCAACGCCTTCGAACGGTTCCGCGACGACCTCGACGGCCCGGCGATCGCCCTGATCACCCAGTCCGGCCACCAGGGCCGCCCCGTCTTCGCCCTGCAGGAGCTGGGCATCCGCCTCTCCCACTGGGCTCCCACCGGCAACGAGGCCGACCTGGAGACCGCCGACTTCATCTCCTACTTCGCCGAGCGGCCCGAGGTCGGCGCCATCGCCGCGTACGTCGAGGGCCTGAAGGACGGCCGCTCCTTCCTCCTCGCCGCCGACCGGGCCGCCCGCCTCGGGGTGCCCGTGGTCGCCGTCAAGGTGGGCCGCACCGAGACCGGCGCCCGCACCGCCGCTTCCCACACCGGCAAGCTGACCGGAGCGGACGCGGTGGTGGACGCGGCCATGCGGCAGTACGGCGTGATCCGCGTCGACGGCCTCGACGAACTCCAGGACACGGCCACCCTGTTGGCCCGGGCCCGGACCCCGCGTGCCGACGGCGTCGTCGTCTATTCGATCTCGGGCGGCACGGGCGCGCACTTCGCGGACCTGGCGACGGAGGCCGGGCTGCACCTGCCGGTCCTGCCGGAGGCCAAGCAGGCCGAGCTGCACCAGTGGATACCCGAGTACCTGAGCGTGGCCAACCCCGTCGACAACGGCGGGCATCCGGTGGGCGACTGGCGCGGCCGGAAGATCATCGACGCGATCCTCGCCGACCCGGCGGTAGGGGTGCTGATCTGCCCGATCACCGGCCCGTTCCCGCCCATGAGCGACAAGCTCGCACAGGACCTGGTCGACGCGGCGGTACACACGGACAAGCTGGTGTGCGTCGTATGGGGATCGCCGGTGGGCACGGAGACCGCGTACCGCGAGACCCTGCTCGGCTCCTCCCGGGTCGCGACCTTCCGCACCTTCGCCAACTGCATCACGGCCGTCCGCGCCCACCTCGACCACGCCCGCTTCGTCTCGGCGTACCGCTCCCCGTTCGACGAGGCGCCGCGCACCCCGTCCCCCTCCTTCCGCAAGGCGCAGGCGCTGATGCGGCCGGGGCAGCAGCTGAGCGAGCACGCGGCGAAGCAGTTGCTGCGCGCGTACGGCATCCGGGTGCCGCGCGAGCAGCTGGTCGGCAGCGCCGCGGCGGCCGTACGGGCGGCGAGCCTCGTGGGCTACCCCGTGGTCATGAAGGCCTCCGGCGCCCGTATCGCCCACAAGACCGAACTCGGCCTGGTGAAGATCGGCCTGACCTCCGCCAGCCAGGTCCGCGACGCCTACCGCGAGCTCACCGACATCGCCCGCTACGAGGACATCCCCCTCGACGGCGTCCTCGTCTGCCAGATGGTCGAACGGGGCGTCGAGATGGTCGTCGGCACCTCCCACGACCCCCTCTTCGGCCCCACCGTGACCGTCGGCCTCGGCGGCGTCCTTGTCGAGGTCCTCCGCGACGCGGCCGTACGCGTGCCGCCCTTCGGCGAGGACCAGGCCCGCGCCATGCTCACCGAACTGCGCGGCCGGGCCCTGCTGGACGGGGTCCGAGGGGGCCCGCCCGTGGACGTGGACGCCCTCGTCGAAGTCATCCTCCGGGTCCAGCGCATGGCCCTCGAACTCGGCGACGACATCGCCGAGCTGGACATCAACCCGCTCATGGTGCTGCCCCGGGGGCAGGGGGCGGTGGCGCTGGACGCGTTGGTGGTGTGCCGCTAGGCGCTCCGCGCGAAGTGCGGTGACCGCCCGCACAACGAAGCCCATCACTCCCCGTACACAACGGAGCTCCCACATGTCCGACTCCCCCCTCGAACCTCCCGAAAAATCCCGTGACTCATTGATACTGCACACCACTGACAATCAGGTCGCGCACATCACCCTCAACCGCCCGGAAGCCCTCAACGCCCTCACCCCTGACCAGCGAGAACGCATCATCCAACTCCTCTTGGACGCCTCCGCCGACCCCACTGTCCGGGCCGTCGTCCTCACCGGCACGGGCCGCGGCTTCTGCGCGGGCGCGGATCTGCGCGGCGCGGCCATGACCGGGGAACGGGTCGCCGGCGACGTCGCCCGCACCCTCCGCCTCGGCGCGCAGCGCCTGATCGCCGCCGTCCTCGACTGCGAGAAGCCGGTGATCGCCGCCGTGAACGGCACGGCGGCGGGCATCGGCGCCCATCTCGCGTTCGCCTGTGACCTCGTACTGGCCGCCGAATCCGCCAAGTTCATCGAGGTCTTCGTACGACGCGGACTCGTCCCCGACGGCGGCGGCGCCTATCTCCTCCCCCGCCTGATCGGCCCGCAGCGCGCGAAGGAGCTGATGTTCTTCGGCGACGCCCTCACCGCCGTGGACGCCGAACGCCTCGGCCTCGTCAACCGCGTCGTATCAGCCGAGGAGTTGGACAAGACGGCCCGCGAGTGGGCGGAACGCCTCGCCACCGGCCCGACCCGCGCCCTCGCCCTCACCAAGCAGCTCGTCAACGCCTCCCTCGACACCGACCGCGCCACCGCCTTCGCCGCCGAGGCCGCCGCGCAGGAGATCAACATGACGTCGGAGGACGCGCGGGAGGGAGTGGCGAGTTTCGTGGAGCGGAGGAGTCCCGAGTACAGGGGGCGGTGAGTACGGGGCTCAGTTCCGCTGCAGGATCTGGAGGTCCCCGCTCCCGCACAACCCTTCCAATCTGACATACCGTCAGCTTCAATGGTGGGCGTGATGGGACACGCAGGGATGGCGGCAGCCGCCGTCCGCTACCTCAGGTCAGTCGGGGCACCGCCCGCGCCGGAACCCGTCGAGGTGCTGCCGCGACCGGAGTTGCGGTGTGTCGGCGAGGACGAACGGGCGCCGGTCGGGCAGGCCGAGTTCCGGCGCGTGCTGGGGAACTTCGCGACCGGCGTGACCGTGGTCACCGCACCGGCCGCCCCCGACGACGAAACCCGGGCCCCCGCCGGTTTCGCCTGCCAGTCCTTCTCCTCCCTCTCCCTCGACCCGCCCCTCGTCGCCTTCATGGTCGGCCGTACGTCGACGACGTGGCCGCGCATCGCCCGCGGGGGCGTCTTCTGCGTGAACGTCCTGAGCGCACGCCAGGGCGAACTGTGCCGCGCCTTCGCGGTAAGCGGCGCGGACAAGTTCGCGGGTGTCGCCTACGACGCCGCCCCCGAGTCCGGTTCCCCGCGCCTCGCGGGCACGCTCGCGTGGATCGACTGCACGATCCACGCGGTGCACACGGGCGGCGACCATCTCATCGTCGTAGGGCGGGTGGGCGCCTTGGGGGCAACCGGCGGGGACGAACCGCCGCTGCTGTTCCACAAGGGGCGGTTTCTCTGAGTGTGCAGGCTCAGGTCACGGCAGCCGGGCGTGCGCGCGCGCCGAGGGCGTCTGGCAGCCGACGATCGCCGGGGCCTCGCCGATCAACTCGTCGTCGGTGAGCGCCTCCACCATGAACAGCGCGTAGTCGACCCGCCGAGTGATGTTGTCGGCGAGGATCGGGTCGCCCACGTGCCGGCTCCACACCGGCAGGCCTTGACTGCCGCCCTCTTCGAGGTCGCTGCCGCGTACGACCGTCCAGCGGGTGCCGCTGGCGAACACGCGGCGGCACGCCTCCACCTGGTCGCGGATGTCCACGACGCGGATCAGCCGTGCCACCACGCCGAAGACCTTGACGAACGCCCGCAGCTTCAGGGAGTACACGTCCTTGCCGTCGCGGGTGATGTGCCAGCCGCAGGAGAACACCAGCCGCGCCCCCGCCGGGGCGTGGTCGAGCACCGCTTGGGCCGTCCCGGTCGAGTATCCGTGGACACCCCAGGGGACCAGGACCGTCAGCACTCCGTCGCAGCCGTCGACCGCGCGCCCGATGACCTCCCGGCCGTCCGTCGGCCCCGGGACGACGGTGATGCGCCCCTCGAATTCCGCCAGCTTTCCGACGCTCTGCTCGCGGCACACGGCCACCACCTCGTAGCCCCGGTCCAGGCAGTGCCGGACCATATACCGCCCCAGCTTGCCCGAGGCCCCCACGACGCAGATCTTCAGGCTCTGGTCGCTGCCCATGCTGATCCCCTTCCGGTCGGCCCGCAGCCCTCTCCCTTACGGATGTAAGGCTCCGATGGAAGGCTATTATCCTTACAGGCGTAAGGCCGTCAAGGTTCCCGGGAGACCACAGGTGGCATCGACCCCGAAACAGCATCAACCGCCCCGCCCGCCCCTGAACCGGGAGCGTGTCCTGGAGGCCGCCGTCCGCGTGGCCGACGAGCGCGGCGTCGCCTCGGTGAGCATGCGGAAGGTGGCCGAGCAACTCGGCGTCGAGGCCATGTCGCTGTACCACCACGTGGCCGGCAAGGACGAGATCCTGGACGGGATCGTCGACCTGGTCTTCGACCAGATCGAGCTGCCGCATGACGCGGCCGACTGGAAGACCGCCATGCGCCGCCGCGCGGCCTCCACACGTGCGGTGCTCGCCCGCCACACCTGGGCGCTGGGGATGCTGGACTCCCGGCGCAGCCCCGGGCAGGCGACGCTGCGGCACCACGACTGGGTGATCGGATGCCTGCGGAACGCGGGGTTCTCGATCGCCATGGCCGCCCACGCGTTCTCGACCCTGGACAGCTACGTCTACGGATTCGTCCTGCAGGAGTCGAGCCTGCCGTTCAGCACCGCCCAGGACCTTGAGGACGTGGCGGAGAACATCGTCAGGCAGTTGCCGGCCGACAGGTATCCCCACCTCACCGAGATGATCACGAACCACGCCCTCCAGCCCGGCTACGCCTACGCGGACGAGTTCGCGTCCGGTCTTGACCTCATCCTCGACGGCCTTGAGAGGCTCCTCGACCGCTAGGACGACAACCAGAGCGTGCCTCTTCGATCTGGTGGCTTGTGCAGCGGTGCTGTCTGGACGGGCGGGCGGAGTCCCACTTCACCGCCCAGGTGTGATGCGTGCTCAGTCCGTGAGACCGAGCTCGCGTAGGTTCTTGTACACAGCCCTCGGCGTGACCGTCCTGGCCAACAGGTTGACTCTGTCGGGGATCTTGGATGGTCGGGCTCAGCTACCGAGGGTTCGCCAGGACTTCGGCCGGGGGATCTCGTTCTGATCCAGGAAGGTCTGAAGGCGGTCGGCGGTCTCGGTGAAGAGTTTTCCTCGGTCACTGGCCGGCCGCTGAGGCGTTCGATGTTCACGGCGATGGCCGTGAGTACGTGTTGCAGGTGGGCTTTCGGCCGCCCTCGGTAGCGGCAGCGGCGCATGCCGTGTCCGTGGGCGAACTCGTTGATGGTGCCCTCCACTCCGGAGCGGACCGCGTAGCGGGCCTTCCACTCGGGGTGTCTGCTGCTCGCTGCGGACACGGACTTGCAGGTCGCGGAGTTCTTGTGGGGGGGGAGCCCACGTTCCGGGCGCTCTCGCGGGAGCTGGTGCACCGGGGGTGGTCCGGACACGGCTGGCACTGGCTCTTGGTGAACCGCGCCACGATCAGG